>JASHSD010000800.1 GCA_030036985.1 Bryobacteraceae bacterium | reverse complement strand
CCCCACTTCTTATGGCGTCGCGGACGTTGTTGCCCGCAGCTGCGAGCATGCGTCCCGCCTCTTCGTAAGAGACGCCGGCGGCCTCCGCAATGATTCGTTTGGATCGGTCCAGCAGCTTGGAATTTTTCGGCTGCACGTTGACCATCAGATTGCCGCGAACGTAGCCCATGCGGATGAAGCTTGCCGTTGTGAGCATATTCAGGACCAGCTTGGTGGCTGTGCCAGCCTTCAATCGCGTGGATCCGGCGATGATCTCAGGCCCGGGCAGCGGCGTAATGGCGATCTTCGCGCACCGCGCCAGTTCCGAATCGGGCGTGCAGCTGATGCCGATGGTCAGCGCGCCCAGACGATTGGCTTCGTCGATGGCGCCGAGAACGTAAGGCGTGCGGCCGCTCGCGGCGATGCCGCAGAGCACGTCGGCCGAGCGAAATCCGCGGGCATGCAGGTCGCGCGCTCCGATGGCGGGATCGTCCTCGGTTGTTTCTGTGGCTCGCGCCAGCGCGGACTCGCCGCCCGCGATGATTCCCTGCACCAGGTCCGGCGATACGTTGAAAGTCGGGGGACACTCCGACGCATCGAGCACTCCCAGGCGTCCGCTGGTGCCCGCGCCGATGTAGAACAGTCTTCCGCCTTTCGCGAATGCGTCGACAATCCCGTCCACCGCCTTCGCGATCTTCGGAATCTCGGCTTTGACCGATTCCGCCACGCGGTGGTCTTCGTCGTTCATCACGCGGAGCATTTCCGCGGTCGGGAGCCGGTCGATATCCGCCGATGCGGGGTTCGCTTGTTCCGTCATCAGCCCGGCGAGGTCCATGCAGCTATTGTAGGGGCATGCGTCAGGGCCTCTTCCGCGGCGCTCCGGTGAAGATCAGCTATCGGGCCGACCTGCGCGACACGGCAGGGAACCCCGCTTACGCCGCGACTTCGATCCGCAAGCGCGAAATGGCTCTCGATCCCACATTGAAAAGGCATCCGAAGCAGCATCGACGCATTCTGCTGCACGAGTATTTTCATTTCGCCTGGGTGCGGTTGGGCAATCCCCTGCGCGCGGCTTGGGAAGCCTTCCTGAAGGCCGAATGGCAGGCGGGAGCGCGGGGCGAAGCCGGATGGTCCGCCGAATGGCGCAAGCGGAAGCTCACCGCGCGGGACATCGACCTGCGTTCGCGCTTCTGGCGCGAATACTGCTGCGAGAGTTTTTGCGATACGGCCGCGCTGGTGTTCGGCGCGGACTGCGATCAATCCGAGGTTACCCTTGCGCCCGGGCGCTGCCGCGCCCGCGCCGCCTGGTTTGCCGGAAAGTTTCCGGAACGCCGGTTTTCGATCTGATACCAGCCCCGGCGCCCGCTATAATCGAAGCGTGACCAGTCCGCGATCTTATCTCCGTCTCGCCGGCATCGCCGCGGTTGCGGTGATTCTCGGAGTGATCGCTTACCTGCCGCGAAAGACCGATCATTCCTCGCTCAAGGACGAGAGCAAACGTCAGGTTGCCCCGGATTTCGCGCTGAAGGACGCTCACGGTAACGTGGTGCATCTGGCGGATTATCGGGGCAAGGTTGTGCTGCTCGACTTCTGGGCCACGTGGTGCGGCCCGTGCGGCGAAGAGATCCCGTGGTTGACGGATTTTCAGCGGAAATACAAAGACCGCGGGTTCGAGGTTCTTGGCATATCGATGGACGACGACGGCTGGAAGGAAATCAATCCGTTCGTCGCCCTCAAGAAAATCAACTATCGGATTGTGCTGGGCGACGACAAGACGGGCGATTTATACGGCGGCATCGAAGCGCTGCCGACCACGTTTGTGATCGACCGCAACGGGCGGGTTGCGTCGCACTTCGTCGGTCTCGCCGCCAGGAAGGATTTCCAGAATGCTATTGAAACGCTGCTCGAAACTCGTGCCGGGCCTGCTGATCTTAGTGCCCGCAGCGACTATTCTCGTCGCGCAGACTAGCCCGACACTGACGGTCGCGCCCGTTCCCACCGTGAAGGTGCGGAAGGGATCGGTGGCCGCGGTGACGCTGCGCGCGGTCCTGCCCCCGGGATTTCACGCCAACAGCAACAAGCCGAGCGACGAATATCTGATCCCGCTGACTTTGAAGTGGACCGGCGGACCGCTGACCGTGGAATCGGTCGAGTACCCGAAGGGATCGCTGGAGAAGTATCCGTTTTCGCCGAAGCCGCTTTCGGTGGTGACCGGTGAATTCAGCATCTCGACGAAGTTCAAAGTGCCCGCCAACGCGCCGAATGGCGCCGCGGCTCAGAACGGAACGCTGCGCTATCAGGCGTGCAACGACCATATGTGTTTCGCGCCGAAATCGGTGCCGATCAGCGTGACGCTGGAAATCGAGTAGGCCCCGCGCGTTCGGTAACGTGAACCGGATCACGCGCACTCTGATATCGCTCGTTATCGTTGTGCCCGCGGGATTTTATACGAAGTTCTATCGCGGGCCCGCGGCTTACTGGGTCAACAACTCATTCGACGGCGTGTTGTATGAGATCTTCTGGTGCCTGATGTTTGCGCTGGTGCTGCCGAGGGTCAGGGCATCGCGGATTGCGATCGGCGTGCTGGTGGCGACATGCGCGTTGGAGTTCATGCAACTCTGGCATCCTCCGTTTCTTGAGATGCTCCGAAGCCATTTCCTCGGCAGGACGCTTCTGGGTACGAGTTTCGACTGGACCGATTTCCCTTACTATTTCGCGGGCAGCGCGATTGGTTGGGTTTGGCTGCGAATGCTCTGAGGGTTTGCAACCGCTTGCTTGCGCGCGGCTCAGTAACGCTTGCTTACGCGCGCGGCTCGGTAAAACTTACGCGCGGCTCGGTAAAAACTATCGCCAGTATGCCGGCAGATTCGGTTTGGTGTCGCGCAGGATTTCCAGAACGTTGCGGCGGTCTTCGGCGGACAGGCGCGCGAACGTTTTGCTGGTGTCTTTGCCCGTGAGCACTTCGTAGAGCCTGCGGTAGATGCGTTCGCGGGGCCAATCGGGCAGGCTGTCGAAAGCCTTGTCGTAGATCATATAGCTCAGCGGGTATTTGAAGAGCCGCGTGTGCAGATCGAAATCGCGCAGCGAGCGGCCCTGCTTGTCGCGCGGACCGCGCTCGGGGAAGGTCTTGGTGAACGTGGAGACGCCTTTGATGGGCGCGCTGAGCGGCGCTTCATCCGCGAACAACATGTAGCCGACCATGTCCTCGATGGCCGCTTCGAGCTTGGGTTTGGCTTCCTCAAGCTTTCCATCGGCTGCGGCGATGCGGTAATCCCAGCCGACGCGCGTGATCAGGTTGGTCATGCGCGTCTGGTGCTCCAGCGTCATCAGCGCGACCACGTCGCTGTTGGGGCTGAGATAGGGCGAAGTATCGAAATGCGGCGGAAGGCCCGGCCCGATCGGAATGCCATGGCTCTTCTGACCGCCGAGATCGCCGCTGATGTACCATCCGCCCCAGCGGTCTGCGATGGCGGTGCGATCGTCGGTGACGAAGCCGCCGCGGGCATGCTCGACTTCGGCACCCTCCGGAATGTATGACGACGCGACGACCAGGCCCGGCACGCCCAGCGTCTGCCCGCCCTGATGGCATTGCAGACAGACTTCGCGCCGGGCGAAGCCCGGCTTGTCGGCCTGGCGCGTGCTGAGCGTGTAAAAGATGACGCCCTGTTTCGGATCGAGCGCGGTAACTTCGTTGACTTCGCCGTCCTGCACGAATCCGACCGCGATATCGTCGTTGAAGTAAATCGCGCGCGGACGTTGCGGCGTGACCAGCGGCGCCTGAAAGCTGGATTGCGTGTAGACGAGCACCTGGGAATCGACGTTGATGTCGAAGCGTTTGAGCAGGTCGGGCAGGTAGCCGAGGCCTCCGGGCGTGTATTCGAGTTTCGTTTTGCCCGCGTCGAACAGATCGTCCAGATGCCTGACCGGTTCGTTGGTGACGGTCTCGAAGTACTGAATGGCTTTGTGCTCGTAGGGGACGTAAGTCGTGTCCTCAAGCCGATCGGCGAGGACGATGCCGGCCAGAGCCGCGCCGACGCAGCCCGCGGCTATCAGGGTACGGGAATGCATTCCTGATCTATGGTATCGCTGTCCGAAACCGAGATTCGTCATCGCATCGCGGCGCAGCCGCGGGGGCGGGAAGCATACGGTCAATCAGTGGAGCGGTCATTACGGTGGTAGCCAACGCCATGATCACCATCACTGAAAAAAGCGTCGGGGAGAGGACGTGCAAGTCCAGCCCCACATTAAGAATTACCAGTTCCACCAGGCCCCTGGTGTTCACCAGGACCCCAACCGCCAGGGACTCCCGCCATGGGATGCCGGCGGCGCGCACGCAGGCGGCGCTCACCATGAGCTTGGGGGCTACCGCTATCAGCAGGATTAATCCGCACAGCAGCCAGGCTCCGGCGCTGTCCAACAGGCCGACATTCATTCGCAGGCCGGTATAGGCGAAGAAGAGCGGCAGCAACAAAACCAAGGCGACGGCTTCGAAACGGTTCCGCAGTTCCGTCTCCAGCCGGCCGCCCTTGGGCATGGCGATGCCGGCGAGAAACGCCCCGAACAATCCATGAACGCCGAGGGCTTCGGTGGTGCTGACCGAGATCAGGAGAAAGATCATGGCCATCCCGAGCCCGCCGACGCCCGGCACGGCGGTTGCCGGAATCAGGCGGCGCAATGCCGGTCGAATCAGGAACAGCATCGCGAAAACGTACAAACCAAGCCCGGCGAAGCGCAGCGGCAAGGAGGCGCCGCTCGCTTCGGGGCGGGCGATTACGGTGATGACGGCCAACAAACACCATGCGGCAACATCGTCAATCGCCGCACAGGAGATGGCGATCGTTCCCGCCCGCGTATTCAGCAGTTTGCGCTCCGTCAGAATGCGCGCCAGCACTGGAAATGCGGTAATGCCCATTGCCGCTCCCAGGAACAATACAAAAGGCCAGCGTGACGCTCCACTGCCCCATTGCGGGTAAATCTTCCAGGCCAGAGCTGCTCCGCAGAGAATAGGCGCGGCGATACTGGCAAAGCTGGTGAAAACGACCGACCGGGCAAACCCGCGAGTGCCGACGGGCCGAAGTTCCAGACCCACCAGAAACATGAAGAGCACGAGTCCCAGTTGGCTGATCGTATACAGAGACCCCAGTCCGGCTGCGGGAAAGAGGCTGTTCATGGCTGTATTTGAGATTCTTCCCAGCAGAGACGGACCCAGCAGGATGCCTGCGGCCATCTCGCCAACCACCTCGGGCTGGCGCACGAACTTCATCGCGGCCGCCATCAGCCGCGTAGCGGCAAGAATTACGGCAACCTGGAGAAATAATAATTTCAGCTCGGGCATCGCTGCGCTCAGGGACATTGTAAGCTGGGCAACGCCGCCAGCCGACTGGAACTTGCCGGGGCTGACGCGTAAGTCAAAACTGTTCTATAACGCGCTGCCAGTCGGAAGACCGTCATACCCGAATCTGCGACAATCGAAATGCGGAGATCGTTATGATGATTCAGGTCAGCCCTGAGCAGGAAGATGTGATCCGACGCGCGATCGAAACCGACCTGATACTGGACGCCGAGGACGTAATCGA
Organism: Bryobacteraceae bacterium; assembly: GCA_030036985.1. GTDB lineage: Bacteria > Acidobacteriota > Terriglobia > Bryobacterales > Bryobacteraceae > BOG-234. The sequence continues at coordinate 6,319 of JASHSD010000800.1, read as the reverse complement.
GGCCGGAGTCGAGACGATCCGGCAGCGGCTCGCGGATCAGCCGGTTCGTCGAAAACCAGCGGATGCCGCGCAGTGGTCGAAAGAGTTTCACGCCTGGGTCGAGAGCCACTCAAGGACCACTCCCCTCCTTTCCGACGATGCGATCAGCCGCGAGTCCATTTACGGTACGCTTGGCCTGCAAATGGCGATTCTGACCGACACCAACATTCTGGTCCGTCGTCTACAGCCTCATCATCCACATTATTGGACCGCCTCTCGGGCGGTCGATGTCCTCCGTTCGCGCGAAGAGACATTGGTCGTCACTTCGGCGGCCAGCTAAAGCTCGACGACGGTCAGGTACGGGATCACCTGCCCGATCCGTTTTGCGTCGGCGTCAATTTTGCGGCCAACTGCCCCATCTCTTTTGTGAATGACTCCGCCGGGATCGCGGCGAAGACGGTTTCCAGATATGCCCGCCTTTTGCGCCCAGCTCGGGAGTATTCGCTCGATGCAGGCCATGTTCGATCTCGATCACGATGATCGCAGAAATCACGACCTCGGTTTCTCCGTGCTCCTGTTCGAGTTGGGTAAGCAAATCACTAACGGGTGTCGCTGCGCGATCAAAAGCGATGAGCACACTCGAGTCGAGGACTAATCCCATTCGGGCGGATGAAACGGCTCGCGGCGGGAATCGACGGCTGACTGCACATCCTTGGCGAAGTCGGGATCGAGTATCGGTGCAGAGCCGAGTTTCTGCTCGTGCGCTTTTGCCAGAGCGATGCATTCCGAGAGCATTCGACGGGGACCGCTTGGCGGCGTCTTGATGATGGCGACCGGGCGATGGTCCTGCTCCACGATCACCTCATCGCCTTCCGCGACTCTGGCCAGCACAGCGGGGATATCGCGGGCGAGTTCCGCTTCTGTAATATGGACCGTCATCCTGTCTTTAATCATAGATGCTTCTTATATCGCGCATCCTACTCCAGCGGCTTTTTATCCACGTGATCGACAACAATCACCGGAATTGTGCGCTTCTGCTTTACCAGCTTCAGCCCGAGTTGCCGTTCTACGGCTTCAAAGACGGAGATTCCGTTGGGGGCGGCCGTATCGCCGATCGGGGCCGTTGCGCCGCCGGGCGCGGGAGGCGTCCGCAGCATGTTCTCCGGCGTCCAGCCAATCGTGAAATCCCAGCCGCCCTCAAGGCCCGTAGCGTCAACGACCGGGTGATCCATGCTTGCCCTGCGCGTCAGGTAGCCGGCCAATTCAGCCATGGTGGTGTTTTTGCACCCATACACTATCGAGACGTTCAGCGCCGGTTTTGGAGCCTTATTGTCGACCGGGCAGCCGACGCGTTCCGAATCATCCGCCGGCCTCATTTTAGGTTTTGAACCTGCCAGACTTAGCGCATAAACGGTAACTTCGCGCATCTCGGGATGGGTTTTCATTTCAAACCTTTCGACAAGAAGACCGCGAAGCATCTCAGCCAGGACGCTGAAAGGCGGAGACTGCCGCCGGCCGTGAACGATTTGCGGAGCGCCTTCGCCGGTCACCGGCATTTTGGCGATGATGTCCCATTGCTCCTCGTCGGCCGATTTGGGAAGATTGATGACCGTGTCGGCGGCGATGTTTGGGGCAATCTGCAGCGCGATCGAAATCAACAGACGCAGCGTGCCACCGGCGTGCATCTGAGTGCCTCCGCTATAATCGACTCCCCTGAACGGACGCCTGGTTGGATCGGCCGGTTTGATGTCGGCCACCTCAAACCGCGGCTCCGGGATGGCCAGCGACGTCTCGATTCCGGCAGAGTTGGCGCTCGGCCGGCGATTGACCTTTTCAATTACCAGCGACGGGACGTCAACGTTCTTCACGTCCAGCTTCAGACCGAGTTGCTTTTCGACCGCGGTCAACAGTGGGATGCCATCGGCCCCTTTAAGAGCCAGCGCGCGCATGTCCGTCCATTCGAGGTCGAAATCATACGCACCGTCGAGGCCAGTGGAATCGATTATGTCGTGATCCAGATAGTCCCATGATTTCAGCGTCTCTCCAATCCCGGCCGACGTGAGATTGCGGCAAGAGATTCTGGTGTTCGGGATGGTTGAGGGATCGCCGGGCAGGATGGTTCCCGTTGACAGTATCTGCTTACATCCGGCGTTGTCTGAACCGCGCGCTGTTTTCAGTTTTGATTTGCCTTTGGCGACAGTCAGAACATAGCGCAGAAGCGGGCGGGTGCCCTGCCTGATGACAAGCCCGAAACGATCCTCCAGCAGGTGTCGCAACATGAGATTCGCGGTCGCCGCGGTTGTGCCTTCGGAAACCTTCGCGACAATATCGAAAACGTCCAGACCTACCCAGCCGGGGCCGCCGGAGATTGCATCCTCGGATACGCCGTAGGCGGCTTCAATCAGATCCAGGAGGGTCGCATCACGGTCGATGTAACGTCCATCGCGGAGTACACCGCCGCGATTATCCACAAAGCCCGGGGCGGTTTTGCTGAGGTAGATACCGGCTGCTTCGAATTTTGGCTGTTGCTGAGGAAACGCGACAACAGCGGTTAACAGGGCGAGCAGAATAGCATGCTTCATACAGTATCTTTCGGCGCGATTTCAATCAGGACCCGCCGGGAGGACGCCCTTTGCCCTTTAATGTATTCCGCGCGCTCGCCCGGGTGGTGAGAGTGTTAAAACGCGAAACTCCGGGCTGGCGTTCGTGACGTACAATCGTATCACCGCATTCGTCATAGTAACCTTCTACATCTTCTGCAATCGAGACCCAGAGGTTCGTTATGAATATTCGGGTCCGAGGTTGGAGTCGAGATGATCGGGCAGCAGCTCGCCGATCAGCCGGTTCCTCGACGGCCGGCAGAGGCTGCGCGGTGGTCGAAAGAGTAAGATTGCAGAGAGCCGGATATGCCAACCAAAACGGTCGAGAAGCCGCAGGAAATCTATCTGATAAAAGTCACGCTGCTCGGCACGGATCCGCCGATCTGGCGGCGGCTGCTGGTTCCGGCAGACCTGAATCTGGAGCAGTTGCATCATGTCCTGCAACTGGCCATGGGCTGGGATGACAGTCACCTGCATGAATTCCGCATCGGTGGGCAGAGGTTCGGCAAAGCGGATCCAATGGAGACCTTCTTCGGCGGGCCGCAAACCGCGGGCGAACGAACCGCGCGCCTGTTCAATGTGCTCGGCAGGGTGCGGGCAAAGGCGGTGTACACCTACGACTTCGGCGACAGCTGGGAGCACGAAGTCGTGGTTGAAAAGCGCCTTGCGCCCAAACCAGGACAAGCTTATCCCGCTTGCCTGGCGGGCGAAAGGCACGGACCGCCCGAGGACCGTGGCGGCATATACGGCTTTTACGATCTGCTCGAGGCCATCGCCGATCCCGAGCATGAACGGCACGACGAATTCATCGAGTGGGTGGGCGACGAGTTCGATCCGGCGGCCTTTTCGGTTGACGAGGTCAACCAACGCCTGGAGCCGATGCAACGACGTCAAAAGAAGATAGACACCGGAAAGAAGTGAATTGAGTGGCTGGATTTGCTCGGAACAGGCCAGGCGAATTGCCAATCTAATGCCACGTAGTTTTCTGCACGTCGAGTTGATGGGGGGGCGGGCGCCCTCGCCCGCAGCCGGTCCCCTGACCCGCTTGGTCTGGAAAATCAGTGCAGTTCCGTTAACCGACCAGGCGGACGAAGGAGTCCGCCGCGGTCCGGGGGGACCGCCCCCCAAAAAACTACGTGGCATCGGATTGCCAATCCGCCGCAGGAAACCAACCTGCCCTACAGGAGTTTTACCGGCTTGTGGTCGGAATGATGCCTTTGCTTTCGTTAATTGTAATGCGCTGATTCGCCGGAATTCCGGTGAAGGCCTGCCTGGTTCCGCTGGGCCATTCGATCTGAATCCTCTTAACTGTTGTGTCCTGGCCTAAGCCGAAGGTCAGGGCGAGGTCGCTTTGCGAAGCGTAGGACGATCCGCTGCGCACCATATTCCACTGCTTGCCCGACGCGCTCTCGATCCGCACTACCGCGCCGATGCCGTCGCGATTGGATTTGGTCCCGACCGTCTTCACGCAAAGCCAATGATTCCGATTGCCGCCATCGTTGCGCAGCAGACGCGCCGGACCGTTATTCACCGAGAACAGCACGTCAAGGTCGCCATCGTGGTCATAGTCGCCGTAGATCGCGCCGCGGGCCACCATCGGCATCGTGAACGCCTGGCCGACTTTCTTCGATACGTCTTCGAAGGTCTTGCCTCCTATGTTGCGGAATAAGAGCGGCGGCTCCTTATAAGTGATTTTCGGCTGCACGCGTCCGATTTCTTCTTCGATATGGCCGTTGGCGGTGAGAATGTCCGGGTATCCGTCCAGATCATAGTCGAAAAAGAATGCGCCGAAGGTCAGTGAAAGCAGGCTGTCGCGGCCTACGGTGGAACGCGGCGCTTCGTCCACAAACAGGCCCTTGCCTTCATTGTGATAAAGCGACAGCATCTGGTTGGAGAAGTTGCCGACCAGCAGATGCGGACGGCCTGAGCGGTCGTAATCGGCCCAGTCGGTACCCATGGCGCCGCGAGCTACACCATCCTCGCCGAACGCGATGCCGGCGGCCATGCCTTGTTCGCTGAATGTGCCGTTGTGGTTGTTGTGGTAAAGCTTATTCGGCTGGGTGTCGTTGGTGACGAATAAGTCCGGCCAGCCGTCGGAGTCGTAGTCGATAACCGTAACGCCGAGCGCTTTATTGGTAGGGTCGCCGAGGCCCGCTTTCACCGTTACATCTTCGAAACGCCCGTGGCCAAGATTGTGGTAGAGCCTGCTCTGCGTGCCTTTGTAAGACTCGGGCGTGCAGTAAGACTTGGCGGCGCCGTCGAGCGAGCACCAGAGATCGAGCTTGGGCGTCCACTGCACGTAGTTGGCGACGAAGAGGTCGAGCTTGCCGTCGCGATCGTAATCGAGCCACGCGGCGCTCGTGCCGAAGCTTGCATTATTGATGCCCGAGGTCTTTGTCACGTCCTTGAACTTGCCGCCGCCTTCGTTGTGGAACAGGTGATCGCCGTCGAGCGCGGTGATGTAGATGTCGTCGCGTCCGTCGTTATCGTAATCGCCCACAGTCACGCCAATGCCGTACATTTCGCCATCGAGGCCGCTGCCTTTGGTGATATCCGTGAACGTCCCGTTGTGATTGTTGCGGTAGAGCGCGCATGTCGATTTGCGGCCGCGGGGCGTCCAGTCCTTGCTGTTTACGAGGAGGATGTCGATCCAGCCGTCTCCATCCGCATCGATGAACGCCGCGCCGGAGCCAAGCGTTTCCGGCAGGTATTTTTTGCCTGTCTTGCCCGCATTATGGACAAAGTGAATGCCGGCCGCGGCCGTGACGTCGGTGAAACTGACGGGCGGGTCACCGGCAGGATTGGTGGCTGCGGCAGCGCTTAGACACAAGGCTGCTGTGAGTGCCGCGAAACGCACTAAGACCGTCCCCCGGTTAAAACCACACTCTCGTGATCGTGAATGCTTTGTCTCTCATTGTTGTCTTCGGGACTGACCATACGTCTTATAGCTGTTATTGATTGCGAAGATTCCTCGGCCTTGAAACGCTCGAAAAGCTTCTGTTCCCGCTCCGCCGCCGCGGTATCGCCAAGACCGCGGTAGGCAAGCATCAAAGTATAATGCGTCTGCAGATCTTCCGGGTCGATCTGGTAGGTGTGCTGTAACGCTTCTACCGACTCCTTGTATTTCCGCTCAAGAAATAGAATGCGGCCGACCTGATTCCACACCACGCGGTCGCGCGGGTATTTCGAGGTGGTGACGGCGAGCGATTTCAGCGCGCCATCGTAGTCGCCGTCCGTCTTCTGGATCAGCGCCTTGAAGTAATACGTGCGGCCCAGGTTCGGGTTCACTGCAAGCGATTTTTCGATGAACGGTTTGGCCGCCGTGGTTTCGCCTTCCTGAATCAGGGCGCGCGCCACGTTGAGCCATCCGTCGGCGTAGCCGGGTTCGGCCTGCGTGACCTTTGTGAACGCATACTCGGCGCCTTTCAGATCGCCCTGCAGCAGCATGCCGATGCCCCAGTCGTTCCAGCGCTCGCGGTCGGCCTTCGTCGCGACCTGATTCCAGTGCGTGGCGGCTGGATTGTTTGTGACGCCGATCTGCGCTTGGGCTGTGGCCAGAACGATGATGGGCAGGTCGGGGATGCGGCCTTTGATTTCGCTCGAAACGTTGGCGGGGATATTCGCCTTATCGAAGCTGTATTCAAGGCTGTTGTGGTCTTTGCCGAGCAGCGATGGGTCCTGCCCGGGTTTCGGCCGGCCGGCGAAGGCAAATTCGGTGTAATAACGCGAAAATTTGCGAT
>JASHSD010000799.1 GCA_030036985.1 Bryobacteraceae bacterium | reverse complement strand
GCTTCGGTTTGAACGCTTTGTCGTTCGTGGCGGTGATTGCTTCCATCCTGAGCCTGCGAATCAACTTCAAACCGCCGCGCACGGGCGATTCCATCCTGACCGGCATGAAGCAGGGCTTCGGCTTCATCCGCAAACAGGGTGCGATGGAGATGCTGATCTTCATCGCGTTCGGTATGACCGCGCTCGCCATCCCCATGATCACGTTTCTGCCGGTTTTCGCCCGGAACGTGTTTCACGGCAACGAACTCACGTACACGCTGTTGCTGGTGGCCTCGGGTCTCGGCTCGATCACCGGGGCGCTCACGGTGGCCGCGCTCGGCAACGTCCCCAACAAAGGGCGCATCGCGCTCAGCATGCTGATCGCGCTGGGAGCGGGCATCTTCGGGTTTGCGCGTTCGCAGTCGGTGGCGGCCAGCTGCGTTCTCCTCTTTGTTTCCGGAGGGGCCATGATGTGCGCGTTCGCCATGATTGCCTCACTTGTGCAGTTAATCACACCGAACGATATGCGCGGACGCGTGATGAGTGTTTATAATGTGGCGTTCCGCGGCGGTATGCCGCTTGGCAGCGTCACTACGGGATGGCTTGTACCGATTTTTACGGCGCCCGCCGTCCTATCGGTGAATGGAGTTGTTTTGTTGAGCCTGGGAGCGTATTTCTTGTTTGTACAGCGGCGAGTGGCGGAGTTGTGATGTCGATTATGCGCGCAACGGCGTTGTTGGTGCTTGCGGCGGCGGTTTCATTTGCGGCGGACGATCTGGAGCACCTGCGCGATCGTCAGGATCGGGCGGGTCTCGATGCCCGGGCGGCGGCGCTGCATCAGGCCGCGGAGAAAAATCCCGCCGATGCCGGCGGATGGTATCGATCGGCCATCGCTTATTCGTATGCCGCGGAAGTCGCCATGGAGATGCGCGATAAAACGGCCTCCGAAAAGGCCGCCGAAACGGGCGTGGGGGATATCGACAAGGCCCTCGAACTGAACGGGAAGAATGCGGATTATTTCCGGGTGCTCGGGGAATTGTGCGGGGAAGTCATTCCGGCTAATCCCATCATGGGCGTGCTGGTTTATGGCAAACGGGCCAAGGAAGCGCTGGATAAAGCGGTGGAACTCGACCCGAAATCGCCGCGGGTGTTCATTGCTCATGGCGTCGGGTACTACTATTTGCCGGTGAATATGGGCGGCGGCCCGGAAAATGCGATCCGCGATTTCAAACAGGCGATCGCGCTCGATTCGAAATCCGCCGAAGCCTGGCTCTGGATCGGCATCGCGCTGAAGAAAGAGCATCAGAACGCAAAGGCGCGCGAGGCGTTCGAGAAGTCTCTGCAGATCGATCCGGATCGGGTCTGGGCGAAAGAACAGCTCGATAAGACCCCGGCCCAGTGATCACAGCGGAGGCGCTTCGCGCCGTCGAAGAGTTCGATTGCGGGGCGGATGGTCTGGCGGCGAAGAGCAGAGATCTGACGCTCGATCTGCTGCGGTGCTCCGCCGCGCCGTTTTCGCGTTCCCAGTTCGCTCCCGGACATGTGACCTGCACGGCGCTGGTCCTGCATCCGCGGGATTCGAGCGTTCTGCTGATGCACCATCACCGGCTGAAGCGATGGCTGCTGCCGGGCGGGCATGTGGAGGCGTCGGACGCGTCGTTGCCCGAAGCGGCCGCGCGCGAGGCTGTGGAGGAAACGTGCGTGCGCATCGATCCCGACGGCGCCGCGTTTCTTGCCGGAATCGACGTGCATGGAATTCCGGCGAAGAAACGGGAGCCTTTCCATCTGCATCACGATTTGATCTGGTGCTTCCGCGCCGCCGCGGAAGAGATCGAAACCACCGATGAGGCGCCGTCGGTGCTCTGGGCTGACGGCGCGGATTGGGATCGCCTGAATGTCGCCGCGAGCATTCGCAACGCCATTCTGCGGGCGAAGCGAACCTGACTCAAATCTCGTCCAGATGTGGGGTGAGGGCTTCGTCGCTGTGGCCAGCCTTGCGGCCAGCCCAAGCCAGGCGGATTACCAATCCGCCGCAGGATACCATCCTGGATACCATCCTGCCCTACACGGAAACGCGGTCGCCCCTGCTATCCCAGCAGGCCGCCGTGGCCGAGGCAGGCGACTTCCCAAGTGGAAACGCGGTAGCGCGCCATCATCGGCGGCAGCATCAGATCGATCACGTTCGGCTTGAGAGACCGGAAACACCCCGGGGCCGACAGGATGGGCACTTCGTCCTTATAGCCCATCAAGAGCAGATTGCCCGGCTCGACCGGCGCCAGAAAACGCTCGAACCGGCAGCCGATTTTTTCCATGGCCATGCCGACCACGTCCGTCGGTCCCGCCGGCGCGGTGGTGGAAGCCACCAGAATTACCGACGGCCGGGTCCGATATAACTGCTGCAGGCCGCGGGCAACATGGTCTTCCTTTTCCAGCACGGCCAAACCGGCATGCGCGCGAATATTGAATTTTTCCAGCTTCTGGCGCAGCACCGATTCGAAAAGAGCGCGGGCGCGGTCGCCATTGAGGGGGTCGGAATAAAGCACCGCCACGGAAGCCCCCTGCATCGGACGGGCCTGCAGAATCGGGCCGCGTTCGCACAGCATCCCGATCAATCCGTCGAAATCCGATTTCGGCACCGCGAAAGGCGCGCTCTTGATGGTGGCGATCCGCTGTCCGGCCATGGCGAAACTGAAATTCACCGCGGTCGCGATCACAACGCCCGAAGTGCAGTTGACCTGGCGCAGCAGGTCGTCGTCGACCAGCACGCAGCAATTCTCGGTGGCGACCAGATTGGCGCGCCCGCCGGCCGCCAGCTGAATTTCATAAGAACCGCAGGCCACTTCGCCCGCGACGGCACAGACCGCTTCGTCCTCGGAGACATCGCCTTCTTCCAGTTCCGTGACCCAGATGCGCTCCATTCCCTCCGACTGTAGTACCCGAATATCCTCCTCGCGCAGGATGTGACCTTTGGCCATCAGCTTCTTCCCGCCGGGGCGAAAAATCGGGGCGGAAAGAACACGTCCGGTGGATTCCTGAATTTCGATCGTTTGCGCTTTCATGTGAACAGTCGCTCCATTCCATTAATCGCGTCATGCGCGATTTAATGTGAGTTAAATTACACGACTATGGTTCCCACGATACGATTATTTCTCAAAAAAAAAACTAAAGAATTTTACGTAGGACAGACACCGGCACGCCGCATTGATTCGGCGCGTCAGCTGGCGATGGGTTCGGCGACCGCAACCGGCTGGAACTCGCGCTTGTATTTGCAGCCGCTTGCGGGGCACTGCAGGAACGCTCCGGCTTTGAGGTATTTCTCCACCAGATACGGATTTCCGCAATCGGGGCATTTTTCGGCGACAGGGCGCGCCCAAGCCACGAATTCGCAATCGGGATATCGATTGCAGCCGTAAAAAGTCTTTCCCCGTTTCGACCGCCGCTCGACGATTTCGCCTTCCGAACATTCCGGGCACTTCACACCGATCGTTTTTTGTTTTACGTACTTGCAGGCGGGATAGTTACTGCAGGCGGTAAACTCGCCAAAGCGCCCGTATTTCTGCACGAGGTTATTCCCGCATTGCGGACATTTTTCGTCGAGTGGAACATCGGCCTTCTTCTGCGCGCCACCGATTTGTTTGGTGGTTTTGCAGTCGGGATAGCCGGTGCAGGCGAAGAAAGTTCCGAAACGGCCTTTTTTCAACACCATAGGCCTGCCGCAGTTCTGGCAATACTCTTCGTCGCCCTGCTCGGCCAGGTCGGCATTATCGATATCCGGAAGATCGACCGGCAATTCCCGGGTATAGTTACATTCCGGATAACCGGTACAGGCGAGAAAACTGCCGTGTTTTCCCCATTTAATGACCAGGGGTTTCCCGCACTTGTCGCAAGTCAAATCGGTGGGTTTTTCCATCCGCTTGATGTTGGTCATGTGCTCCTCGGCGTTGCCGAGATCCCGCATAAAGCGTTCGTAAAAGTCGCCCATGGCCTCGCGCCAGTCGAGTTTTCCCTCCTCGATTTCGTCGAGTTCCTCTTCCATGCGGGCGGTGTAGCGCACGTCGAAGATGTCGTTGAAGCTCTCGAGCAACAGATCGGTCACCACCATTCCCAACTCGGTGGGTTTGAATTTTCCGCCTTCCTTGTTGACGTACTCGCGCTCCTGGATGGTCGAGAGAATGGAGGCGTAGGTGGAAGGCCTTCCCACCCCGTCCGACTCGAGTTTCTTGACCAGGGTGGCTTCGGTATAGCGCGGCGGCGGTTCCGTGAAGTGCTGCTCGGGCCTGAGGGCGCGCAGCTTCAGTTCCTCGCCTTCGGTTACGGCCGGCAGCTTGTGCTTGACCTCTTCGTCTTCGTCGTCCTTCTGGTCTTTGCCCTCCTCGTAAACGGCCAGGAAACCGTCGAACTTTTCGACCGAACCGGTGGCGCGGAAAATATAATCCGAGCCGCCGATCCCCCGCACGCTGAGATCGATGGTGGTCTGATCGAAAACGGCCGGACTCATCTGCGAAGCGATGAAGCGCATCCAGATCAGGCGATAGAGCTTCAGCTGGTCTTCGGCCAGAAACTGGGCCAAATCGTCGGGCGTACGGGAGGGAGAACTGGGGCGAACGGCTTCGTGCGCGTCCTGCGCTTCTTTCTTCGATTTATAGATATTCGGCGAAGCGGGAACGTATTGAGGCCCGAATTTGCCGCCGATGAACTCGCGCGCCTCCGCAACCGCGTCGTCCGAGACGCGGGTGGAGTCCGTACGCATATAAGTAATGAGGCCGACGACGCCTTCGCCTCCCAGTTCGACGCCCTCATACAGTTGTTGCGCGAGCATCATGGTTCGTTTCACGCTGAACCGCAATTTGCGCGAGGCTTCCTGCTGTAACGTCGATGTAATAAACGGCGCGACGGGATTGCGCCGCTTTTCCTTCGTGCCGACGGATTTGACGATGTATTTCGCGCCTTCCAGATCGGCGACCAGCGCGTCCGATGTCGCCTGATCCGGAATAACCGGCGCTTCCTCGTTTTTGCGGAACAGCCGCGCCTCGAAAGCCGGGGGCTTTTTGGCCGAAAGATTGGCGTCGAGGGTCCAGTATTCCTGTTTCTGGAAGGCGCGGATTTCGCGCTCGCGCTCGACGATAACCCGCACCGCGACTGTCTGGACCCGGCCCGCCGACAGCCCGCGCCGGACCTTGTCCCAGAGCAGCGGGGAAATCTTGTAGCCGACCAGCCGGTCGAGCACCCGGCGCGCCTGCTGGGCATCGACCAAGTTTACGTTCACCTGCGCGGGCCGCTCGAAAGCCTTCTCAACCGATTTCTTCGTGATCTCGTTGAACATCACGCGGAAGAACCGCGGTTTGGCTTCATCGCCGTCTTTCGGAGCTTTTTTGGGCTTCAGTTCCTCCTGCAGATGCCAGCAGATGGCCTCGCCTTCGCGGTCCGGGTCGGCGGCCAGGTAGACGTTGTCCACCTTCTTCGCCGCGTCGCGAAGCTCCTGCATCAGCTTCTTCTTGCCTTCGATGACTTCGTACTTCGGCCGGAAGCCGTTGTCCACATCCACGGCGAGATCCCGTTTCGGCAGGTCCTTGACATGCCCCAGCGACGCCTTAACGACGTAGTTCCTGCCGAGGTAC
>JASHSD010000798.1 GCA_030036985.1 Bryobacteraceae bacterium | reverse complement strand
AAATACACCTGCCCCGAGTGCGGGCAGAACGCCTGGGCGAGGCCGGGCGCGTCGCTCCTCTGCGGCGACTGCTACGAGAACGGCGAAGGGGACGTGTCTTTCATGCTGGCCGAGTGGGCAGGCGCAGGCGCGTCGTAAGCCATGCGGGGTTGACTTGACCTCGCAACCGCGCCATGTTAACCGACTATCCACGAATTATCCCGAACAAAAACCTAACATCACGGTATGTATGCCTACCAAAACCGACAAGAAAGCCGATTTGCGCCTCGTGAAACCGGCCTCCCGCGAAGTGCTCGACGTGCGGATGACCGCCGCATTGCTCACCGTCTCGTCGGACACCGTCTACGATCTCTTCGCCTCGGGCGAACTGCCTGGGCGGAAGGTAGGCCGCAAATGGATTACCACCAAAGCCGCCGTGCTCCGCTGGATTGAGAGCAGTTCAGCCGATGACACGCTGGTCCGGGCGATAAAGCGGGGTAGTGGACAGGCTCTCAGTGACGCGCTCAACAAGGGCGCGGCGCGAGTCAGGCCGAAGGGGTGAGTTAATTGGCAGGGGGGCGGTTGCGTTACGGCTCACGCCGTCAGGCATTCACGACGAGGAAGGGTGCCCAGCCGGGAAAGAACAGCCGCCTGGAAGCGCAGGCGAGCCGGTTGAGCGGAGATTGACAAGCGCAAGGGCCGACGTTAACGTAATGTTGGAAGTATGAACCGCTATGGGACGGATGCCATTGACCACCCCTGAAAAAAACCTGCACGCCGCCGTTCCTCCGGCGCTACTCGCGCGGGCGCAGGAAGCGGCGCAGCAGGAACATATCAGCATCGACGAACTGGTGAGCGATGCGATGGAGCGGCGTTTGAACCGGCGCGAATTTGAGGAAGTGCTGGCTTTCGGCAAACGCCATGCGAAAGCGCGAGGCCTGAAGACCAGCGACGTGGAAGGCGCGATTGCCGCCGCGCGCGCCGAACCCAAAGAGCGCGGTCGGTAGTGCCGCGCGTCACCGCCGATACCAATATCTACATCTCCGGGCTTAACTTTGGCGGTGCGCCGGAGCGTTTTTTACGGCTGGCGGAAGCCGGGGCCATTCAACTGGTTATCTCCGACGACATCATGGCGGAAGTCGCGAAAGTACTGCGGGGCGATAAATTCGCATGGCCGGAGCCGGAGATAGAGAAAGCGTTGCGGCAGCTTTCCCGTTTCACCGAGCGGGTGCAGCCCACGCAGAGGCTCGATGTCATTCAGGCCGACCCGTCCGATAATCGGATACTCGAATGCGCGGAAGCTGGGAAGGCGGACTACATTGTCACCGGCGACAAGCGCCACATCCTTCCCCTCGGCAGCCATGCGGGGATTCCCATCGTCAAACTCGCGGACTTTCTGCGGCAACTACAAGGAGAAGCCGGGCAGCAGCGTTGAGGAGAAAATCCTCTTTACGCTTTGTTAGTCTTGCATGACGCGGAGCAGGGGTGTACTGATGCAAACGGTCATTTGCAATCAGTACAGCGGGCGATCAGTGCAGCAATTTGTGGCCTATTACCGGGTTTCCACCGACCGGCAGGGCGCGAGCGGTCTCGGTTTGGACGCGCAGCGCGAGGCCGTCACCCGCTTCATGGCAGGCAAGGGTGAGCTTACCGCGCAGTTCGTCGAGGTGGAGAGCGGACGCAAGGAGAACCGGCCCCAACTCCGTGCGGCGCTCGCGGAGTGCCGAAAGCGCCGGGCCATCCTTGTAATCGCAAAGCTCGACCGGCTCGCCCGCAACGTCCATTTCATTTCCGGGGCTGATGAACAGCGAGGTCGAATTCGTGGCCGTGGACATGCCGAGCGCGAACCGACTCACCATCCACATACTGGCGGCAGTGGCCGAGCATGAACGTGAGATGATTTCACAGCGCACAAAGGCCGCGTTGGCGGCAGCGAAGGCACGGGGAACGAAGCTCGGCAACCCCCGACCACTGGAAGCGCTCAAATACGCCAACGCCGCTAAGGCGCACCTGAAGCCAGCGCCGGAAACGCTGAAGCTCATAAAAAACTGGAAGGCGCAGGGCAGGGGCCTTCGCGAGATCGCCCGCGAACTGAATCGCTTGGGCAACCGGACGCCGCGAGGGTGCCCCTGGTATGCGAGCACCGTAAGGAGCCAGCTTTTAGCGGCAGGCGAATTCACGGCCTCAAGTTGAGCACAATCCACCTAATTGTAGGTCACTTCGGCTGCTAGCTACCATGGCTTGCGTGTTTACTTGTAAATCGTCCCGCGAGCCGCTACAGTGACGCGGAAATCACCTTCAGGGGATAGGGACTGCACCATGCGGTACACGGAACTGGCAGAGCATAGCCGGGCACATCCCCACCGGCACGCGCGGCACACGGACGCGCCGTTGCCTTCCAGCCATCGGCAATCCTTCCATCACGCGCGAACCTCAATCGGCGTTACAGGGCACCTCCTCCATATGGGTATAGCCGCCGCGCCGTTCTTTATCGCCGAGTACATTCCCGATCCCGAGAAAAGTGGCGCATGATGCGCATGGTCCCGGTGCTTGGCGCGCTTGTATAGAGACTCTGAACCGATGCAAATCCTGCGGGGGGCTAACAAAAGCGTTATCCCCAAAAAGATGTATGGCGATTCGAAACCGCCGTAAGTGAGAGCGACAAGGCGAGAGTATGATTTCAGAATTGCTTTCGTCCAACCTTCACAACGGATGCTCGCCGCTTGTGGTAAACTTCCGACAACGGTTGCAGAGGAGGTGATCCGTGGAGAGTTTCGGCGCTGTGTCGATCGGTGCCTTTGGGCTTGCGATGACGACGGGCATTCCGCTTTCCGGCGAGATCGTCGGTTTCGATGACATCGAGGCATTCTTAGGGGACGTGCCGACTCATCGTCAGCGCCACCACGCAGGCGAGATTAAGCGCCAATTCTCGGTTCGAGGAGGTTCCGTGAAGTGTTCTAACAGCAATTGGTTCTTCTCTGGAGTGGCTCTTGGCGCTCTGTTTATCTTCGCCGCGTTCCCAGCATTCGGCGATGCAATAGAGTATCAGGTGAGTATCAATACCTCCACCGTAAATGGCACAGCAGGCTCGCTTGATTTCAATTTCAATCCTGGCCCGCTGGTGACCCAAGCCGCCGACTTGCAGATTTTGAACTTCTCCACGGATGGGTCGCTGCAAAGCTGCGCTGGCAACGTTCAGGGATACTGCACTACTGGCGATGTGGTTGGTTCGCTCCCCGGCACCTTGACGTATGACAATGGCGCTGGCTTTAATGACTACTTCACCGGTTTTACCTACGGGACTATGCTCTCCTTCGATGTAAGCCTCTACGGGCCAGCATTGAGCACCCCCAACGGGACGGCAACGTCTGGGACCACGTTTGCATTTAGCATGTTCTCCGATGCCGCAGGAACGAT
>JASHSD010000797.1 GCA_030036985.1 Bryobacteraceae bacterium | reverse complement strand
CGGGAATCACCAGCTGCGCGAGGTTAAAACCGACCTGCGCCAGCGTGACATCGATATCGCCGCGTTCGGGGACCCACCAGCGGGGCTTCATTCAGATGCGGAAGGATTCCAGCGATTCCGGCGCGAAGAGTTCCTTCGGCGTCAGCAGCCGCTTCGACAGGCCCTGTTCATAGTGGTAGCGAAGGAATGTGCTCAGGGCGTTCACGTTGGGTTCGTAGCCGTAGGGCCAGAAATCGCGGCCCATCAGTTCCTCCGTTTTCTGGACGTGGTGGGTCAGCCATGGCAGCATCGTCTTATACGCGCCGGTTTCGCGAAGCTCGTTGTAAGCTTCCTTCTGCGCTGCGAAGAAGGCCTTGCACAATGATTGCGGTAGCCACGGGCTCTTCTCATACACGTCGCGCCGCATCGCGACAATGTGCATGGGCGGAAAGATCCGCGTCTTCAGATAATAAGCGCGTTCAACGGCAGCATAGTCTTCGAACAAACGCTTCACTTTACCCGACCCATTGCCGAAAGTTGAAGGCGCACGGGCCGTATACAATGCGTCGATCTCGCCGGTCTCCAGCATGCGCGCGAGCGTCTTGTCCGCCGCAATCGCCTGGAGCCTGATGGCCGGAGGCAGCGACAGCGGAATTTTTTCGGAACGCCCCGGCTCTTCCTCGCCGCCGTTGAAATACGTTGCACTGCTGACCGGGACGCCGTATTCGTCGCTCATGATGCCGCGAATCCACACGGGCGCGGTCATCTGATATTCGGGATTGCCGATGCGCTTCCCTTTGAGATCGGCGGGTTCGCGGATGCCGCTGTCCGCGTGCACATAGATGCAGGAGTGCCGGAAATAACGCGAAAGAAAGACCGGGATGGCGATGAAAGGCCGGTCTTTGCGGAACAAAGACAACGCATACGAGGAAAGCGAAAGCTCCGCCACATCGAACTCGCGATGCCGCAGCATGCGAAAGAAAACTTCCTCGACCGGCAGTTCGAGATAGTTAAGTTCGACGCCATCGACCGGAACGCGCCCGTCCACCAGCGCGCGCGTGCGGTCGTAGTTCCAGCAGGCCATCGTCAGTCTGAGCTTTGACATGCTTCAGCATATCCGGGCTGGCTCGCAGCCACAATCGGAACCCGCGCTCCCGTGTAGGGCAGGATGGGATCCTGCGGCGGATTGGCAATCCGCCTGGCCTGGACAGCCCCAACCGGTGGGCCTCCGGAAAAAACAGACTATTACCGCTATTTCTTCGGCGCGGCGTCCTTCGGCGTGTCTTTCGAATCGTCGTCCGAATCGTCGAAAGTAATGGTCGTATCCGCCGAATACTTCCGGTAACTGCGGAACTCGATCTCGTTCTTGGTGCCCACGCCGTCGGCCCGCATGATGACCTGGCCCGTCACCGGCAACAGGAAACTCTGGCCGCTGATATTGGTGTACCGATAGTCGATCTGTTCGCGGATATTCTGAATCGGAAAGGTTACGGGAGGCTCGGGTTCCACCACAATACGCCAGATCGTATTCGGTCCGCTTTCCACATACACCTCACCATGAAAGGCCGGCGTGACCTGCTGGCTGTGCTGATAGTCGATGGTCTCCTTGGAATGCGGCTGATCGATATAAAAGGTATAGACATACATCAGGTGCCCCTGCAGATTGCCCCATCGCTCCCAATGAAACTCGGCGGCGGATGACGGATCGAAAATCTCCCGGATCAGCGTTCCGAAATCGCCGCGCGAAATGGAGCCGCCCACCGACTCCGTCGTCTTGCCGTACTCCGAGTCGTCGTTATGGCTGATCAGCTCGTATTTTTCCTTCTGACCGAAGTAAGTCAGCTTTTCCGCGAGTTTGTCGCTGATGGCCCACGAGCCATCCGTGCCGGGCCTGTAATGGTAGTCGACATAGCGGCGGTTCACTTCCATGCAGATGAAGTCCGGCAGACTTTGGGCGTAATTCAGCGCGTATTCGCGCGCGGCGTCCAGCACCTTCTGCTGTTCCTCGAAAGAGGGCGCGGGAATCGGCTTGGGTTTGGGCGCGACGGCTCTGGGCGCGGGCGCCGGCAGACCGGCCGAGGCTTGGGAGAGCTTCATCAGAGCCGCCACGGTCTTCGGACCGGCCCCTTTGCCCTCAAGCTCTTCGACCACCCGCGCATCGAGCTTTTCCGACATCTGCGCCGTCGCCAGAAAGTCGGCGACGGTTTTGTCCGGCGTTTTTTGCGAGAGCGAAGAGGTAATGAACTCCCTCACCTGTTCCACCGTGAGCGCCTGCTGCGCCAGGCCCGTCAGAGCGAACGCGCAACATAAAATCGCAGCCCCGATAAAGGCAACGATAGAGGCAAACCGCATGTGTCTATTGTCGCATCGCGCGCCCCCGAGGTTTCAGCCGATCATAGAATGAACCAGAAAGCGAATCGATGAACCAGAACGCGTACAGCCGAACCGCGCTGCGGGTTGCGATGCGCCGCGCCGCGCACCAGGTTCTGGACCGCCCGCGAGTCTTCGAGGACCCCTATGCGCTCCGAATCCTCCCGCCGGAAGCGGCCGCGCAGGTGGGTCTTGATCCGGAGCACGAGCAACGCCCGTTCGACCGCGCTTTACGCACGTTCGTGGCCGTCCGCAGCCGTTTCGCCGAGGACGAATTCGCCGAAGCGGTGGCGCGGGGTGTCCGGCAATACGTGGCGCTCGGCGCCGGACTGGACACCTTCGCCTGGCGCAACCCATCGCGAAGCCGGGGTGCGCGTTTTCGAAGTGGATCATCCCGCCACGCAGACGTGGAAGCGCGAACTGATCGCGAACGCCGATTTACCCGAGCCTCCCGCGACGACTTATGTGCCGGTGGATTTCGAGCGCGAATCCTTACCCGATTGCCTGGCCAACGCCGGGTTCCGCCCGGATGAGCCTGCGTTCTTTTCCTGGCTGGGCGTGGCGCCGTACCTGACCCTCGACGCGTTTCGCGCAACGCTTCGCTTCTTCGGCGGGATGGCCGCAGGCAGCGGCGTGGTTTTGGATTACAGCCTGCCCCGCGAAGCCATGGACGAAATCAGCCGCATCGATTTCGACGATATGTCGGCGCGCGTGGCGCGCAGCGGCGAGCCGTTTCGGCTTTTCTTCCTGCCGGACCAACTGGCGAAGGAGTTCGAGTCGATCGGTTGGACGGTGACGACCGAACTGGACGCCGCGGGCATTCGCAACCGCTACTTTCCGCATCGCGTGAATGTCCCCGAAGGCCGCCGCAGCGGGGCCCGTCTCGTCAGCGCGAGCACTTCCCCGCGGGGGGAAATCCGAGCGTAGGAACAGCCGTACCGAGCCCAACCATGCCGAGCCCAACCCTGCCGAGCCGCGAACCCTTCCCAACCGCTACCCTTCCCAACCGCGACGGGTACCGAGCCGCGACCCTTCCGAGCCACGACGGGTACCGAGCCGAGACCCTTCCCAACCGCGACCCTTCCCAACCGCGACCCTTCCCAACCGCGACGGGTACCGAGCCGCTACCCTTCCGAGGCGCGACGGGTACCGAGCCGAGACCCTTCCGAGCCGCGACCGCAAGGGAGCGGTGCGCAGGTTGATTCTGAAGAACGGGAATGAGGTACTTCATTACCTTCGCGTGTTACGGGACGCACCTCCACGGCGATGAATCGGGCTCCGTAGAGCTTGCGCGAAGTTGAGGCGCCGCGGTTGGAGTCTGTTGGCCGTGCATGTGCGAACGCAAGCGCCGGGCGCGACACGAAGTATCGGGACTTGTCCTGATCCCGGCGACCGCTCCCACACGCTCGCGCCTGCCGTACCAGACCTGTATAAATTGCTGCGGCGCGAAGCGCTCGAACGCGAACGCGCCCTTGCGGAGCAAAAGTAATCCGCTACCCCGCGAATCGGGACAACGCAGAGCCGGCAATCGGCGTCACAATATTTGCATGAGCTCTCGTCAGCTCGCATTTTTCGTCCTTTGTTTCTGCATGTCAGCGGTGCTCCGGGCCGACCCGCCTCCGGAATTCACCGCCAAAGGGATCGTGGGGCGGGGCGAAATCACACCCCGGCTTCTTGCCCCAGGCGCCGGCCTGTCAATATACGGGCACTACCTGGGACCGCCTCCCGGCCGTTGCGCCGGCGCCGACCTCAGCCGCCCGTACCCGCACGAGCTTTGCGGAACACAAGTTTTCATCGGCAATGAACCGGCCGAATTGTTGTATGTCTCCGAGGGCCAGATCAACCTCAGAGTTCCGGCGAATGTAACGGAGGGTATTCACGCGGACCTCCGCGTCGTCCGCAACGGAGAATCAAGCGCGCCTGTGCCGATGAAAACCGGGTACGCCAAAACCATGGTCTATCTGGATCAGCCGGCTTATACCGACATGCCGGTCTGGTTAAGAGTAGATCTGCCGTATGAAGACGGCACGCTCCAGTATCCATATCTCTTCGGCCGCGCGGGATTCGGCTGCAATATGGTTGAGGTGCGGAAGGACGGCAAGCCCCTTCCGCTTCTGCCAGGCTCCAACTGGGCCCGGCGCAGCATTACGTTTGTCGGAAACATCTGCGCATCTTATCCACGCTTATCGAATACACGTGCAGCGGACCCCCGCGACGGCCGCTTGCCGCTGCATCTCCTCTATCGTTTCGACGTGCCGGGAACATACGAGGTGCGTTTCACTCTTCAGACGACGCCCTGGCACTCGCAGCCGGAGACGCAATTCAAAGCCCGCAGCGAATGGACCACTATTGAGGTTCTCCCTGCCAAAGCCGGTCAGCGTGAAGCCTGGCTGGAATCCCTGCGGCAGGATGCGCCGGCTGATGCGGAAAAGTTGTTGAACGATGTTCTGCCCAGCCTCCTCGGAAATCCCGATCAATTGTCGTTTGTGATTCTGAGCGGCTATCTGAATCATCCGGACCCCTCCGTGCGCCAGTACGCGACGAATGGCCTCTACTATTGGCCCGATAAGTTCGTTTCGGACTCGCTGCCGGCGTTCAAGCGCTGACGAGCGCGCGACCTAAGATGGAACCTTGAACGGGATCCGTGCTGAGGGATCGGACTCGTTCTGAGCCGCGACCCTGAGCAAGCGGTCGCCGGGAGTCATACCGGACCGCCTCCTGAACATCCTGATCCTTCCACAATCATCAAGTGGGTCCGTGTCGCGCCCATCACTTGGGATCTGGTCCATCTCGCTCCAGACGGTTCAATCCGAGGCCTATATGCGACTTGAAATCGTTCATCACTTTTCCGGCCGTGATTGGTCGGCACATGCGCCTCATTCCCGCGCTTCAGAATCAACCTGCGCACCGCTCCTTACGGTCGCGGCTCGGCGCCGCGTATTCCGTACGCTCGGATTCCCCCTCATATTCACTACTTTTGCGAATCTATCACTTCCATGTCGCGCACCCCGCGCTGACGCGGCGGATGAGGCCATTTCGCGGCGCCGGTAAGATGTTACACATGCGCGTGACGTACCTTTTGGGCGCCCTCCTGCTGATGAATTCCGCGGCCTTCAGCCAGCGCACAGCGCCGCCGCGATACGACGTATCGTCCATCAAGCCGTCCCCCGACAGCGATCCCTATACATTTCATATCGAGCGTGACGGCACGCTTTACGCCACCGGGATCACGATCAGAAGGCTGATGATGACCGGGTATAACGTCCAGGGTTTTCGCCTTATCGGAGGTCCGGGCTGGGTGGCGGCGAGGCGCTGGGACGTGCAGGCGAAGCCCAGCCGGCCAGCTTCGGGCAACGAGATTCCCGACATGCTCCGAGCTCTGCTTGAAGACCGCTTTCAACTCAAGGTTCATTCCGAAACCCGGAACAGGCCTCTATACGATCTCACTGTCGCGCCCGGGGGCTCGAAGCTCCGGCGAGTCGAGGACAGCAATGTGAAACAAGACATCCGAATCGGAAATGGGTCGATTCGATTTACGCGAGCGACGGTAGCCACTTTCGCAAGCCAGCTCTCCTACGCACTCGCCCGGCCTGTGATCGACAAAACCGGCATCTCAGGCGAATTCAATTTCGCGCTCGAATGGACCCCGACACCCGGCGAGAATGACGGTCCCACAACCTCCGGCCTCCCACCCGGAACTCCGGAGCCCGCTTCAACTCCGGATGGCCCGTCGATCTTCACGGCCATCGAGGAGCAACTGGGGCTTCGCCTGAAATCCGGCCGTGGTCCGGTCGCAGTCGTTGTGATCGATAGCGCCCAAATGCCAGCGGCCAATTGACAGAGCCGCGGAGTCCCGCCCGGCGGTTTGGCCGGCAGGCTAGGATGACTGTTTGCACTGGCAATTCGTCCTCAGCGTCCTCTCCATCGTCCTGGTCGATCTGACGCTGAGCGGAGACAACGCCGTGGTGATTGCCGCCGCCGTCCGGTCGCTCCCGCATTCCCAGAGGAACCGTGCGCTCATCGCCGGGGCGGCTTGCGCGGTCGTGGCCCTGGTAACCGCAACCTTCTACGCCACGCGTCTGCTGCATGTGAAATTTCTGCAGATGATCGGCGGAGCGGCAATTTTGTGGATCGCCGTGGGATTGTTTCGCGAAGAACCGCCGCTCGAATCCTCGGCCACGCGGCTGGCCGGCTTTTGGAAGGCGATGTGGTTCATTGTGGTTGCGGATGTGACCATGTCGACGGACAACATCATCGCCATTGCGGCGATCGCTCAGGGCGACTTCCTCCTTCTGTTGTTCGGGCTGGGCCTGAGCATACCGCTGGTCGTCTTTGCCAGCGGCATGCTGGCAAGAGTGATGGACAACTATCCCGTCATCGTCTATGCTGGCGCGGCTCTGCTGGGCAAAGTCGCCGGTCAGATGATCATGACGGACGCGTTCACTGTGCGTGCGCTCGCTCCGAGTGCCACGCTCGACTACTCGGTGGAAGCCGCCGGCGCCGTTGGCGTTGTCCTTGCGGGTCTATGGATCAAGTCTCGCCATACGTTGCATAATGGCGCGGGTCGTGTTACAAAAGGACCGCATGGACAAGACCGTCCGTAGATACGCGAGTCTCGACGAGATGAAGGCGGACGAATATAGTTACTGGCAGAGCCGCCCCGTGCATGAGCGGTTGGACGCGGTTGATGAGATGATCGAGATGGCCTACGCGCTCAAGGGGTGGGAGATCGAGCCTGATGCACCAAGACTACAAAGACCTTTTGTCCGCCTTCCATGCCCATGGCGTTAGGTATCTGATCGTTGGCGGCTATGCCGTGATTTTTCATTAGCAGCCGCGCTTGACCAAAGACCTCGATCTTTTCATACAGGCGGACCCGG
>JASHSD010000796.1 GCA_030036985.1 Bryobacteraceae bacterium | reverse complement strand
ATCCGCCAGTTCAAACTTGCCGGGCTTCGAGACATTCGCGCCCGTGAACGCGCCCTTCTCGTAACCGAAAAGCTCGCTCTCCATCAGATTTTCCGGCAGCGCCGTGCAGTTGATCTTCACGAATGGCCGGTCTTTGCGCGGTGAATGAAAATGGATGGCGCGTGCGATCAGGTCCTTGCCCACGCCGCTCTCGCCCGCCAGCAGAACGGTCGCGCGGGACGGCGCCACGCGCATCACCGTCGCGAAAATCTGCTGCATCCCGGCGCTGCGTCCGACGATGTTGTCCCAGCGGTACTTTCGCCCCAGCTCTTCTTTCAACTGCCGGTTCTCTTCCCGCAGATGGCGGATTTCGAGCGCCTTGTTCACCACCACGATCAGCTGATCCAGCGAGAACGGCTTGAGCAGAAAATCCGAAGCGCCGGCCTTCATCGATTCCACCGCGTTCTCAATGGTCCCGTAGGCCGTCATTATGATCACGGGCACATGCGAATCCATGCGCCGAATGAGCTGCAGCATTTCGAAACCGGTCATGCCCGGCAGCTTGAAATCGGTGAGGATCAGGTCCGCGCGGTCGATCAGCGGCAGCGCTTCCTCGGCCGTTGACGCCTTCGCGACGTCGAACCCGGAATCCAGCAACTGCAGTTCGAGAATGCGGCGCAGCTTGTCTTCGTCTTCGACTACGAGAACTGTTTTTTTCATGGTCGGCTGTTTACGCTTTAGCGGAGATGACGGGCGCCGTGGCGATGGGCAGGCAAACTCGAAACGTGCTGCCTTTGCCGGGTTCGCTTTCGACGGTCATTTTACCGCCATGCCCGTCCACGATCTTGGAGACGATGGCGAGGCCCAGGCCGACGCCGGTCTTCTTCGTCGTGACGAAGGGATTGAAGATGGAATCGATCCGATCCGGCGGAATGCCGCAGCCGCGATCGATGACGCTGACCTCCGCCTTGCCATCCGACTCGCGCGTGCGCACGGTAACCGGATTGCCCGCCGGAGAAGCCTCCTTCGCATTCGTGATGAGGTTCAGAAAGACCTGTTCCATCAACTCGGGATCAATCGAGGCCGGCGGCAGGTCCGCCGCATAATCCCGAATCACTTCGGCGCCGGAGCGCCCGATGGCGCGCTCGATGACTTCGGCAACATCGGCCGGCTCGCGCCGCGGCTCCAGCGGACGCGCGAAATCCAGAAAACGCGTGACCAGGGAATTGGTGCGATCGACCTCTTCGTTGATAATTTCCGCCAGTTCCGAGGCCATTGCGGTGGAGCTTGCGTCGTTGCGGGCAAGCGCTCGCGCCAGCAACTCGGCCGAACCTTTGATGCTGCCCAGAGGGTTGCGCAGTTCATGCGCCAGGCCGGCGGAGAGCTGCCCCAATGCGGCGAGCCTGTCCGACCGCCTCACCGCTGCTTCGGCTTCGATCAGATTGCGGTTCGCCTCGGCCAGTTGCTCGGCGGTCGCCTTGTATTGGGCCGATTGCGTGCGCACCTCTTCGCCCAACGAATTCACCAGCACGGCAGCCACTGCGGGCAGCAGGCAGCGGATCGCGAGGAAATGCGCGGCCTCCGGCGCGTTCAGAAACGGGCCCCAGCCCTCGAAGAGCAGAAAGGAGAGATACGCCCCGATCGCGGCGATTGTGCTCAGCAGCGTGCTCGAAAGGCCCAGAGAGCTCGCGGCCGACACGATCGGAAACAGCAGAACCAAAAAATAGGGACTATCGATCGCGCCGTTGTATCCGACCAACAGGTACGCCAGAATCAACTGCAGCGCTACCGAAACCGCGCGCCCCCAGTTCGTCGCCAGCAAAGGGACGTGGCCCTCGATCAACTGCAGCACGGCGAGGCCGCCCAGCAGAAGCATTTCCGAAAGGTCGTGACTGAGGACGATCAGCGCGCCGAACATCAGGGCGAGAATGATGTCCTGAACGCGAAGCCTGGATTTGAAAACCGTCATCGGAGCTAATCACCATTGTCTTCAACCCGTGACGGCGTATGCGACCATCCCCATATGGGCTCGTGGCGAAAACCGAAGGCCGTCGCTTGCTTGCGCGCGGCTCAGTAAGAACAATGCGTTGCCGAGCCGCGACAAGAACAATGCGTCACCGAGCCGGGGCGCCCTCTGGGCCCGCGAGGGAGCGTTCTTATGCCCGATTGGAAAACGAACGGGATTCGCGTCGTGCGCGCGGGCGAACTCGACGCCAACACGCCGCAGACTCCGGGGATGACTCGCGCCGCCGCCATCACGCATGCGCGCGCGGCCGCGGAAAAGCTTTGGGCCGGAACTGTCGTTGTCGAGCCTTCCGCGCGCACGGCCGCGCATCACCATGGCGATCTCGAAACCGTTCTTTACATCGTCAAAGGCCGGGCGCGTTTCCGCTGGGGTGAGCATCTCGAATTCTCGGAGGAGGCCGGACCGGGCGATTTCATCTACGTGCCCCCGTACGTCCCGCATCAGGAGATGAACGCGCGCGCTGACGAACCTGTCGAAGCCGTGGTCGTGCGCAGCGGGCAGGAACCCATCGTCGTGAACCTGGATATCGCGGAAGCCAACGAATTCCCCGTTCCGTTTCATCCGCGCCCGGGCGAGAGATCGTGACGCTGTTCCTGCTGGCGCTCGCCGCGCTGGTCGGCGGGGCGGCAAATGCGCTCGCGGGAGGCGGCCAGTTCATTATCTTCCCGGCTCTGCTCTTCGCCGGGATCGCTTCGGTGAAAGCGAACGCGACCGCTTCGCTGGTCGTGCTTCCGGGCGGCGTCGCGGCCGCATGGGTGTACCGCCGCAAGGTGGCCGAGCAGCCTCCGAATCTGATTCTGCAGCTGGCGGCCGTCAGCATCGCGGGATCGATCGCCGGCAGTCTGCTGCTGCTCAACACCCGGAACGCGACATTCTCATCGCTGGTGCCATGGCTGCTCCTGATCGCGGCGAGTGTGTTCACCGCGGCGCCGCACCTGCACCGATTTGCGGCGAAGGCGGCCGGGCACAAATCGCTCATCGCTCTCCTCTTCGGCCAATTCGTAATCGCGATCTATGGAGGCTATTTCGGCGCGGGCATGGGCGTGCTCATGATCGCGCTCTTTCTCGCGACAGCAAGTCTGAATGTGCAGTCCGGCAACGGCGTGCGCCTCATTTGCGGCACGGCGATCAATATTCTCGCGGTTGCGATCTTCGCCGTCCGCGGCGCGATCGAATGGAAGGCGGGCATTCCTATGCTGCTGGCTGGTATGACCGGCGGATATCTTGGCGCCCGCGTTGTGGGCCGGCTGAACGAAAGAACCGCGCGCAACGCAATTCTGATCTACGCCTGGGGGTTGACGGTTTGGTTCTTCGTGCGCGGGTGATGATGACCACGCCCCCGCAGTCGCGGCTCAGGTGCAATTTTCTCCGCGTCCCAACTGCATTACGCGTTTCTTCTCCGGCGCTGCGCAGACGCGATGCCAATGCGGTATGTGTATTATTTGGAGGCTGAACAGTGGCGAAGAAGAAACCAGGCATCGCGGACCCCATCGTAACTGTAAAGCTGCGCAAGGGCTTGGCTGATCGCAACCGCCTTCCGCTCGCTCACTTCCTCAATGTTCTGGACGAATTTCGACATATGATGGCGAGCGTTGGTAAGCGCATTGAGCGGGAAAGAGGAGCCAACGTGCCAACCGGTGACTTCGGACTGGAAATCGTGGCGGGGGAGACCGGTAGCGCTGTACGGCCCGGTAGTGTGTGGTCTCCGCTTGCGATTACAATCAACCCGGCCGTGGGTATC
>JASHSD010000795.1 GCA_030036985.1 Bryobacteraceae bacterium | reverse complement strand
CGACGCGGGAGAAGGCCGCTTTCAAGTTTATCGGCGATCACGCCACGGACTGGATTCTGCTGCTGGACGCGACCGGCCGCATCCGTTATGCCAATCTGCGCGCCTGCTCCGACCTGGGCCGGAGCAATCCGGGACTCGCCGGAAGCCCCATCGAACTCCTGGCGCCCGCGTCGGAACGCGGCCGCCTGCAGGCGCTGCTCGATGCGGCGAAATCGGGAGACGCCCAACCGATCGAGATGACCTTCGCCGGCTGCGACGGGGCGCCGTTGCCGATGGAACTGCGCTGCACCAGCGTGCAGACAGCCGACGATCATGTCATTCACATAGCGGCGCGCGACGTCAGCGAGCGCAAACGAATGGAGCAGGAGCGAAAGAAGATCGACGACAAGCTGCGCGAAATCCGCCATTGGGAAAACCTCGGCATGCTGGCCGGAGGTTTGGCGCACGATTTCAACAACCATCTGACGTCCATACTCGGCTACGCATCGCTGGCGAAGGAGACGCTGTCGGCCGGCCACGAAGCGGCTGCCATGCTGCAAAACATCGTCGAAGCCGGAGAGCAATCGGCGGATCTGGTGCGGCTGCTTCTCGCGACCTCGGGCTTCCGGCCGCGATATGACGAACTGCTGCGTCTCGACCTGCTGACGGACCTGCTTGTCAGGTCGCGGCCTTTGCCGCGCAACGTGCGGGTTGCGCGCGCGCCGGGAGCCGCTTCTTTCAAGGGCGATCGCCGTTCGCTCGAAACGCTGCTATGGAGTCTCATCTCGAACGCCGCCGAGTCCTACGGCAAAAACGAAGGCGTGGTTGAGGTGGCATTCCTTTCCGGCCCGGCGCCGCGCCATGCGGATGTGAGTTTCGCGGAGGGCGACGCCGGATCCGGACCGTGCCTCGGCATCATCGTCGAGGACGCGGGTTGCGGCATGGCGCCGGATGTCCTCGCCCGCGCCTTCGATCCGTTCTTCAGCACGAAATTCCCCGGCCGCGGCCTCGGGCTTCCGGCCGTGCGCGGTCTCGTGCGCGCGTATTCCGGCAAGCTGCTGCTGGAGACGGCGCAGGGCCGGGGCACACGCGTAGAAGTCTGGCTGCCGGGTTCACCGGAAGTGTGAGATCAAAACGGTCCATGGCCTGACGCTCAAGCTGGATGGCAGCCCGCATTTTTGTGGGGTCAGGCCTTCGGGCCTGCGGCCGGGCTTCCGCCCGGCCCGAGACTGATCCAAACCACTCGAGTTCGAGTCGAAAACGCCGGGCGGAAGCCCGGCGGCAGGGCGGAAGCCCTGACCCCACCAACAAGGCCGGGAAATCTACGTGGCACTGGGTTGCGAGCCTGACCCGGCTTCAAAGTCCGAACACACTCTCCGCGTTCGACTGATACAGCTTCTTCTTATCCTCATCGGCAATCGGAAGGTTATCCGTGACCCCGACTTCCTCCGGGACAAACTGGTACGGATAATCCATCGCATAGAGTACGCGATCCACGCCCAGCACGGATTGCGCATAGAGAATCGGCGGCTCCCATGCCATGCCGCTCGTGGTGACGTACACATTTTCTTTGATGTACTCGCTGGGCTTGCGCCGCAGCTTCTTCACGGTCGCGTAGCGGTTCGCCGAAACCATGCGGCTATGCATGAAATCGATGCGGAACAGCCAGTAGGGAAGGCCTTCGCCGAGATGCCCCGCCACAATCTTCAACCTGGGAAAACGGTCGAACGCGCCGCTGACAATGATGCGCAGAAGATGCAATCCCGTCTCGACCGCGAATCCGAATATCGCGCCATCGAGACCCCGTTCGAGAAACGGACCGATCATCGCCGGAGAAGGCGTGGTCGGGTGAATATAAATCGGTACGTTCAGCGCCTCGGCCGCTTCGAAAATCGGCCAGAACTTCGGATCGTCCAGATATTCGCCGTACGTGTGTGAATTGACGATCGCGCCTTTCAGCCCGAGTTTATTCACGCCGCGCTCCAGTTCTTTCGCGGCTTCAATAGGGTCCTGCGGCGCGATGGCGGCGAGACCCGCAAACCGGTCGGGATGCCGGCGGATCGCATCCGCCACAAAATCGTTGCTCGATCGCGCCAGCACCGTTCCTTCCGCGGCGTCGAAGACCTGCACGCCCGGAGCGGTGAGCGAAAGAATCTGCTTCGCGATGCCGGTCCGATCCATATCGCCGAGACGCAGATCCCCCAAATCGCTCATGCGCGCCAGGACCTGCCGGATGCGCGGATCGGGGTTGTCGAGATAGAAGCCCCAAAGGCTGTGGAAACCCGGATCCCGATAGCCTTCGTCCAGCAGCACGCGGTATCGGTCGAGGATCTCCGATGGAGCGAACGCCTCCTCGGCGGCGATGCGTTGATATGTCACTCGAACTCGAGAAGATCTTTATCGGCTTCGATCTTCGCCGCGTCGACGCCGGGGACCTTCTTCAGATCGTCGATGGATTTGAAATTCCCGTTGGCCTGGCGGTATTCGACGATCGCGGCCGCATCCTTCGCCGAAATGCCGAGCGCGGTTTCCATCGCGCCCGCATCGGCTTTGTTGATGTTGATTTTTTCGGGCGGAAAATTCTTCGCCAGATAATCGATAATCGTGTCCACGTCCGCGGGCGCGACGTCCGTCTGTTGCTGAAGCATCTCGTTGACTTTGGATTTCCACTCGGACTTGGTCTTATGCTGGCCGATCACCGTCACGGGAGAATGACAAACGCCGCAGACGTTCTCGAAGGTGTCCTTGCCCGGACCGTCGGGAAGGGTCTGCGCCGCGGCCACGGCGGCAACAAGAAAAAGCGCCGCGCGGCTCAGAATGACCACTGCCGGGCCGCGCGGCGCTTTTATGGCTGTCATTTCCACGCACAATATCACTGTCAGCCCGCGGAATCAAATCCCCGAAATTACGGACTGAAGTCTGTGCCTTGAGCTTCTACATTTTGGACACGCGACTTTAGTCGCGTTCGCCGCTACTGAAGTCGCGGGTCACAGACTGAAGTCTGTGCCGCGGATCAGTGCCTGTCGTCTCTGCGCTCTTCCTTGCGGATGGCCTTCTTCTCCTGCTCGGTGCGCGGACGCAGCGCATGATTTTCCACCGGCCGCGGCGCCACGCCAGGCCTTGGCCCGACTGCCGCCGCATACCGCCGCACGCCCGGGAACGGATGCACGTAGCTGGCGCGATTCACCCAAGTCCGTCCCCAACGCGCATTGTTGATGAACACCGCGCGGGCGCCCCAATCGACGCGGCCGACGCCCAGGCCCCAGGGTTGGAAAGCCACTCCGATCGACACGCCGAAGCGGAAGCCGATCGCCGCGCTCACCACGATCCCCGGACGCGGCGGGAAAAAGACCACCGCCGGGTTGTAGTAAGGAACCACGATGAATCCGGGAGTCACCGGCGTGATGGCGATATACGGGCCGTTGGTCACGACGACCTGCGGGTTGGTCCGCAGATAGCCGTAGTTCCAGGCCTGTCGCCGCATGCGCTGCACCGAATCCATTACGGCGGGCTGGCTGGCCAGAAACGCGTCGCCCAACTCGCGGGTCCACGCGGGATCGGACGCCATCATGTCAAGCACGTTCGGGAACGGCAACAGCGCCTGCACGCTCGGATCCCACGGCAGCTGATCGGCCTGCATGGCCGCGGCCAGCGCGGGTCCGGTCAGATAGTGATGCTGGTCGGCCCACGTCGCCGCGGCGGGAATCTGGTCCGAGAACGTCGCGGCCGCCAACACCTGCGCGAGCAGAGGGTCCGGGTAGAGAGCGATGCGCGAGGTGAGCCGATCCAGTTCCTGGGGAGCGAAGTACGGCGGCGGCGTTGGCGGGTAAGCCGCGGGCTGTCCCGGATATGGCGCCTGCTGCGGTGGATAACCCGCGGGCTGCTGCGGATATGGTTGCTGCGGATATTGCCCTTGGGCCGGATAAGGCGCCTGTTGCGGATACGGCGCCGGCTGCTGCTGCGGATACGGCGCCGGCTGCGACGGATCCGGATATGGCGCCTGTTGCTGCGGATAGGGCGCCTGTTGCGGATACTGCTGCGACGTATCCGGATACGGCGCCTGCGCAAATGCCTGAGCGGCACAGAGCGCGGCTGAAAGAATCACCGCCGACGAGGTCGCGAGCTTGCGATTGGCGATCCTCCGATTGACTATCACCTTCATATTCCCCCCTTCAAAACAAGCAGACGGTATGAAAAGCCTCGCCGTTGCTAAGTCACCTTTCGGATTAAGAGTATTAAATATTGCGGCTCGTTCATCCGGCGAGGACATATGCACGATATGCGCCAATCTAATGCCACGTAGTTTTCCGGATGAGTTTTCCAGCCTTATTGTGGGGCCCGCGCTTCGGCGCTGCCGCCGCCCTTCCGGGCGGCGTGGAGCCACGCAAATTCGAGGGTTAGATACGTAGTTTTTTGTGGGGTCAGGCCTTCGGGCCTGCGGCGGGGCTTCTGCCCCGGCCCGAGACCAACCGAAACCACTGTGGTATTGATCCGCCAATCGGCCGCACCGTCACTTTTTCAATTCCAGCACGGGTCCGGTGATGTCGGTGACGCGCAGAATCACCTGCCTGCGCGCATCCACCTTCGCCACCGGCGCGTCGATCCGTAAACCTACCATACGATCGAGCATCGAGTGGGCGGGAATCTTATCGCGATCCTTGAGCACCGGATTATATTGCTCGCCCAGCACCGGATAGCTCTTGAACGCCGCGTCCACGTCGGACGCCGCCACGGGACTCGCCGTCAGCATGCCTCCATCCGCAGTATCCACTTCGCCTTCGATGCTGTGCACGATCATGTCGCGGTCGGAATCGTTCTTCACGTTGAAATCGATCACCATGTACGTCAGGTCGTCCGAAGGCCCGAGGGTGCGCACCTTGCCGATGGCTCCGGTCGGCGCCAGATGATTGCCCTTCGTGGCTGTGTATGCGATGGCGATGACGACTATGATCGCCACGAGCGCCGATCCGAATGCGATGCCGAACGTCTTACTCACTTGCCTCTTAACGTACCATTCGCGCGCAGCAGCGATGCGCCGGCCAGTGCCACGCGATCCGCGCCCACACGCGTCATGCAGCGGTGATCGATGGGGCACTCGCGCAACAGGCAGGGCGCGCATTCCACCGCTTCGCGCACCAGAACGGCGGACGCGCCGAGCGGCCCCGTGGCGCTTTCGTCGGTGGGACCGAACACCGTGACCGACGGCACTCCCAAGGCGGACGCGATGTGCATGGCGCCCGAGTCGTTGGTAAGAAACAACCGGCAGGCCGCCGTCATATCGATGAACTCCCGCAGCGTCGTTTGGCCCGCGAAGCTGCGGGCGCCGGCCGCGCTCGCGGCTTTCGCCACCGCGCCGCACAGCGCTTTCTCCGCCGCCGAGCCGAACACGGCGACCGAACCACCGATCTCTTCGGCCAGCCGCGATGCCGCCTGCGCGAAGCGCTCCGGCAGCCATTGCTTCGCGGAGCCGTAAGCCGCGCCCGGACTCACGCCGATCGCCGGCAATCGCACGCCGAATCGCGCGAACAATTCCTCGCCACGATGTTGCGCTTCGGAAACGCCGTCCAAACGGATTTCCGGCACATCGGGGAGGCATTCGATCCATCCCGCGCGCCGCAGCATTTCGAGGTAATAGAAACGCTCGTGGCGCGGTATCTCCCCCTTTGCCGGAATCGGGATCGCATGGCTGAGCAACGGGCCGCGGCCGTCCCGCGCGTAGCCGATAATCTGGTGGATTCCGGCCAGTCGCACCACCACCGCGCTCTCGAAGGAATTCGGAAACAGGACCGCGAGATCGAATCGCTCGCGACGCAGCCGTTGCGCGAGGCGCCACTTCACCAGCCAATCGCGCGGCCCCGCGGCGCCCTCGAGCGGAATAACTCCATCGATCGCGCGCTCGCCTTCATACAACGCGGCGACCCAGGGCTTCGCCAGCACGGTAATGCGCGCGCCGGAAAACCGCTCCCGAACCGCGCGCAAAGCGGGCAGCGACATCACGGCGTCGCCAATCCAGTTCGTCGCGCGGATCAGAATCTTCAAGACAAGCCGTTATTCCCGCGGCTCCGGCTTCGCTTCCGAGAGTCGAACGCCCGAAGACGCGGAGGCCGCGGCTTCCATCGCCATGGCTTTCGGCGGCAGAGGCTCCGGCAAAGATTCGGCCACGGGGTCCTCGACCGGTTGTTCCAGAAAAATCCGCAGCTTGGCTACCGAGCCCTCGAAATGGTAGTCGAGGAAATGCCGCAGCGCCAGACGCCGCAGCTTATCCCGTTCGACGGTTGGCTGGTAGCGGAAGCCGCGGCCTTCCTTGCGGCGCGAAACGGCGCCGCGGCGAGCCAGGCGGTCGAGCAGCGTCAGCACGGTGGTATAAGCCAGCGGCCGGTATTGCGATACGACCTTCCGGACATCTTCCACATTGCCCTCCTGAATCTCCCAGAGAGCGTTCAGACACATCAGTTCCAGCGGGGGAGG
Source organism: Bryobacteraceae bacterium (assembly GCA_030036985.1). GTDB lineage: Bacteria > Acidobacteriota > Terriglobia > Bryobacterales > Bryobacteraceae > BOG-234. The sequence goes on along the minus strand of JASHSD010000795.1, from coordinate 2,878 downwards.
CAGTTCACGTTCTCGGCCCAAGGTTTTACTTCCTTTCGTCAAGAAGCGCCTGTTGAAGTTTCGCACCGAAAATCGAGTTGGTGACGGGCGCGGGTTGCGGATTCGGCGCAGGCGCGGGCGAGCGGCCGGGGGACGTGGCGGTAATTCGTGAAGGGGAAACGGAGGCGGACCCTTCCGCCTCGGGATTCAAATCCGGCGCGCCGGCGGCGAAACCTGCTGCATCCCTCGATGTTTCCGCGGATTGCGGATTCAGGTAACGCGCCTTACGCAGCGCCACGCGCTCGAGAGCCGAGCTCCAGGCGGTGAAACAACCTTCCGCCTGCGGGTCCCTCTCGATCAGCGCGCGCATGCATTCCATCTTCGAATCCATGTCGTCGAGGTAATGCAGCAGCAGCGCCTCCGGAAAAGCCGGCAGCCTGGGCGAGCCGAACTCCAATTGCCCGTGATGGCTCAAAACCAGATGTTCGATCAGATTGCGCAACTCGACCGGGAAATCGGGAAAAGCGCGCAACTTGTCGCCGATCATACGGAGGGCGATGGCGATATGTCCCAACAACTGGCCTTCGGTTGAGTAACTCGTCGAACGGTCGTAGCTCAATTCGTAAATTTTGCCGATATCGTGCAGCACCACGCCGGCGATCAGGAGATTCAGATCCACCCAGCGGTAATGGGCGGCCGTGAGCTTCGCCAGCTTCGCCAGCGACAGTACATGCTCCAGCAGACCGCTCCGGAAAGCGTGGTGAATGGTTTTTGCGGCGGGCGCGGTCTTGTAGCGCGCGGCAATTTCGGGATCGTCGAGAAACGCGTCCAGCAGCCGCCGGATGTGGTGGTTGTCGAGCGCCGCGACTGTGGCGCGCAACTCGTTCCACATCGCCTCGGGATCCTGCAGCGAAGCGGGAAAGAAGTCGTTGAAATCGATTTCGTGATCCGCCATCCGCCGCAGTTTGTGAATGGTGAACTGCGGCCGGTTGTTGTAGAGCTGCATCAGCCCTTTGACTTTGATGAAGTCGTCGCGTTCGAAGGCGTCGATCACCTCCGCCACGTTGTCCCACATCTTGCAGTCGATCTCGCCCGTGCGGTCGCCGAGGACCAGCGACAGATAAGGCTCTCCCGTGCGCTTCTGCCGCACTTCCTTGGTGTGGACAAGAAAAACCGCGGTGGCGATTTCGTCCGGTTTCAGCTCTCTGATGAAAGGCGATTTCATTGTGGCGGCGTGACGGGCGTCGTCTGCACCGGCGTCACTGCCGGAGGCGGAGCCGGACTGGTCTCCTGTTGGTTGCCGACATGTCCGTAGGGAATAACGTGCAGAAACTTCTTGCGCTGCTTCGCCGCGACCGCTTCCTTTGTCGTGGTCTCGGGCTTCAGCTGCGCCGCGTCCTGCCACGTGGTGTCTTTTCCGGGCGCCGCGCCGCTGTCGATGTAACCGGGTTTGATCTGCAGATAGGCGTTCGTCCGCAACTGGGTCAGATAAGCGCGAAGCTTCGGCTTCACCAGGGGCTCCATCAGTATGTTCATGATGTCGCTGCGCACTTCTTCGAGCGCCGCCTGCCCCGCCGCATAGTGTTCTTCCACTTTGTAGATCTCAAAGCCGGCCGGGCGGCGAATGGGATCGGTCACCGTGCCCTTGCTGTTCGGTTTGAAAACGATGGCTTCGATATCGCTCGCCAGATCGCCGCGCTTGAAGACGCCCAGATCGCCGTCGCTGGTGGCGGTCGGCGCATCGGAATACTGGCGGGCCAGGTCGGAGAATTTGGCTTCGTTGTTGCGCGCCCGCTCCACAATGCTTTTGGCTTTCTTCTCCGCCGCCGCCACTTTCGCGGGACTGTCGTCACCCGTCGAAATGAGGATCTCCTTCAGCGAAACCATCTCCTGGCGGATGAACTCCTTTTTGTGCGCGTCGTAATACTTCTGGACGTCGGCCATGGGAATGGTGATGTTCTGATAGACCTCCTCGCTGATGACGCGCTGGGTGAGGAGCTGGTTCTTGTTCTGTTCCTTGAAATCCTCGAACGAGATGCCGTGGAGCTGCTGCTGCAGCCACTCGTGAAATTTGTCCGGATCGGCGATCTTGCTCTCCGACTGAATCTGCGCGATCTTCCGGTTCACGTCGGCGTCGACATTGATGTTCAGCTCCTTGGCTTTCTGCACCAGCAGCAGCTGATCGATCTGGTCCCGCAGAAAATCGGCGGATTCTTTGTTCAGCTCGGCTTCAAGCGTATCGCCCGAGAGCCCCTTCTCTTCGCGCAGTTGTTCGGCGAGGTAGGTTCTCCGCTCGGCGAGCTCGCCGCGAGTGATGATCTGGCCATTGACTTTCGCGATGATCTCTTCGACGAGCTGCATTTTGGGCTCGGAACGATCTGCCGCGAAAAGCGCGCCGCCTGCAAGCAAAACGGCGACGGAAGCGAATCCGGTAAGCGCGAATTTCGGGTACATATGTAGTTCAGTATCGCAAAACCTCAGACACAATTCGAGGGAGCGATTCACTTATTTCAGTTATCATCCCATATCGGTATTTCCCGGACAGATTTCGCAACCAGTGTAAGAATCATCACTATGCGGCGCTTTCCGCCGCCGCGATCCCGATATCTCACCGCGGATTTTATTGCGGCAATGCGCGCCCGCTCGGCAATGCTCCGGAATGCTCCGGGCTTTCCCCTCTGCGGCCGCCACATTCGCGGCACTGTCGTCGCGGGTCGAAATCAGGATCTCCTGGAGCGCAACGGACTCCCGGCGCATGTTCCCACAGAAAGTCGGCCGACTCCTTGTTTACTCGGCCCTCAGTTCGGCCTTGATCGCATGGCCCGAGAGTCCCTTCAGCTCGCGGAGCGCGAAACTTCCGACTACGTATTTCTCCGAAAGAGAAAGCCGCCGAATGCGG
>JASHSD010000794.1 GCA_030036985.1 Bryobacteraceae bacterium | reverse complement strand
GCCCCTCGTCGTCCCGAAAGAACGTCTCCAGAACGTGCCGGGCCACCTTGAAATCCACTTCCTGCAGACGCCGCGTCTTCAGATCCCCGAGCGTATGCATGCTTGTTTCGCCCACAATAGGCGCGGTCATCGTTTCCGTCGGCACCGTCTTCGTGCTCAGCACCATTCGCGAATCGGCGTCGAAACGCGGTTCCCACTTCTCCGGCGGCAGGTCGTATTTATAGCCCATCACGCGCGGAAACGTGATCTCTGCGTCGGCTCTTTCCGCCAACCCGCGCACCCGTGTGAACTCCTTCGGCGGCCGCGGATCCGGGTTCGACCCGGCCGAAGGTATGAACGAAAACGGCACGCCGTAAACCTCGGCATATTCGGGGAAAAAGCGTCCTTTGTCGTCCAGCGCGAACGACATCCTTCGCAGCCCCCGTCCGACCACCTGTTCGCAAAGCAGTTGCGTGCCGAACGCCCGCACACCCAGAATGTGCGTGACGGTGTTCGCGTCCCAGCCTTCCGTAAGCATCGAAACCGACACCACGCACTTGATCTGTTCGCCCAGTTTCCCCGGCTTTCCCACCGTGTTCAGCACTTCCCGCAACAGGTCCTTTTCCGAAATCGCGTCGGCGTCGCGCTCGGGGTACCTGTCGCGGTATTCCGAACGGAACTCTTCGATCTCCGCCGCCGAGGCCCGCCGAAAGTCTTCCGACAGCGCGTCCTCCGATTCCAGCTGTGAGCTGTCCACCAGAATCGTGTTCGGTCGCGCGCTCCATTTCCCGTCGCGGACATTATTGAAAAGCTTCAGTGCTCCCGAGACCAGCACCGTTTCGCCGTTGCCGAGGTCTTTCTTCCATCCGGCGATGTAATCGAACACCAGTTTCGAGACGCTGGTGTTGTTGCAAACCACAATGAATACAGGCGGCGATTGTCCCTTCGCCGCGGCCGTGGCGTTCGCAATCCATTTTTCGTGATAAAGCTTGTAGTTCTCGTAGAGACTTTCGAGTGCGCCCTGCAGCGCCACCGGAAGCTTCGGCTCGTCTCGATAGGCGGCCGCAGCCCGTCCTTTCCTCGGCAACTCTTCCCGAATCCGCAGCCAAAGATCGCGATAGGTCGGCTGATCCCCGATCATGTTGTTATCCGAAACGGGCACTCTCGGAATCTTCACGATTCCGCTCTCGATCGCATCGATCAGCGAGAAATCCGAAACCACCCACGGAAACAGTTCGTTCTCTCGATACCCGGAACCGTTCAGGAAAAACGGCGTTGCCGAAAGATCGTAAACCGCCTGCATACCGAGCTTCTTCTTCACCGCTTCGAGACCGGAAATCCAGAGGCTCGCCCGTTTGTTGTTCTCCTCGGCTTCTTTTCTTGCGTCGCCCGCCAGCTTCTCTTCGCGCGGTCTCGGCCGATAACAGTGATGCGCCTCATCGTTGATTACCAGCAGCCCGCCCTTGCGCTTCGTGAAACCCCGGCATACCCGCCGGACCATCTCGTCCGGCGTCTCCCGGAACGCCCCGGTCTTGCTCGCGTTCAGCAACTCTTTCGTGTTGCCCGCCGCGTCGCCTTTCTCGCGTAACTGGAAAGCGTGGTAGTTGGTAATCACGATGTTCGCCTTATCCAGCTCTACGCGCATTTCCTCCGGCACGAGATCGAGCCACCGATAATAGTTACCCGGCTCATTGGGCATCAGCACGCGCAGCCGGTCGCGAATCGTGATCCCGGGAGTCACGATCAGGAACGAATCGGCGAATTTATTCAGCGTCTGCCAGGCGATGATCATCGCCATCACCACCGTCTTGCCCGATCCGGTCGCCATTTTGAACGCGACCCGATTCAGCAGCGGATTGGCGAAATCGTTCGCCTCCTTAAGCTCTTTCCGAATCCATGAGTCGCGTTTGGCGGAAAGCTCCGCAAAATAAATGGCGGTTTCGAGCGCCTCAATCTGGCAGAAGAACAGCTTGCGCTCCCGCTCAGGCCTCTGCCAATGCTCCAGCAGCGTTCGCGTGATATTCGTAGCGCCGTCGTATCCGCCGAACCGCCACTTGCCCACCGCTCTTCGGATCTCGTTGATGAACTTGTTCTCCCGCTGCCGATCCTTGGTCCATTCTGTTCCCAGAACCAGCTGCTCGCCGCCGCCTTTCTTTTTCGACGGCGGAATCGGGACAAAATACGCGGACAGCCGGCGCTCGCCCTCGACGATCTCGTTGGTAATCCCGGTATCGGAGAAGCGAAAATGCCGTTTCGGCTCTTCAAATGGGGAATTGATGATCGGGTTCTCGATCACGACATCGGGCATGGAAACGTATATTCTGTCACGTAGTAGCCCACGCTGCCGTAGCACAGGATTCATCCTGTGACTGCCTTTTACTTTTTCACCCCCGGCGAGCTTCCCTCACCAGACCCTCATGCACGAGCATTTTCAAAAGCGTATGATAGCCGATCCCCTTCCGCTCGGCGAGTTCTCGGCCCTTTGCCAGGTCGCTTTCAGGCAGACGGAGCGCAATCTGGATGCTGCTCTTCTTATTGAGTGCCGCTATCAGATTCGATCCCTTGGCTTTCGTCCCTTTCGGCGCGGCGGCGGATTTCCGTTTCACATAAGCCCGCCCCGCGGGACTGGCCCACCAATCCGCCTCTGCGCTCTCACTCCTGGATTTTGTGATCGAGGCGGTCCATTCGTCCAATCCGATAGGATCCGTCCGCCATAGGAAGCTTCAGGAATTGACTCGTGACTGCTCGGCCGGCTGCATCTATGTAAGCGCCTTTGAAAATGCCAAAACGTCCCGGAAATTCGTCGGCGAGATCAGTTGGCAAACGGAGGTATGGCTCGCGGATAATCCCGACCACGTCATCCACTTTGACGGCGAGAGATTTCTCCGCCCCTACGGGTCCGTGCGGGCAAAAACCTGGCAACAGCTGAAGCGCCTCTCAGCCGACCGCATTCAACGCCTGTTCGAAATCGGCCAGCAGATCGCGCCAGTCCTCGATGCCGACGGACACCCGCACCAAGCCGTCCGTCACGCCCGCGCGGTCGAGTTCTTCCTTGCTGTCCCCGGAGTGCGTTGTGCTTCGCGGATGACACGCAAGCGTCTCGACGCCGCCCAGCGACACGGCATTGCGCGCGATTTTCAGATGCCGCAGAAATTCGAAGGCCGCCGGTTTGCCGCCGTGAAAATCGAGGGAAAAAATGGCGCCGGGGTAATCGCACTGCTCTTTGTAGATGCGCGCCTGATCCGGATCAGTGAAGAGCGTCGGATAAATCACGCGGCGAATGGCCGGACGGCCACAGAGCTTTTCGGCAATGCGCTGGGCGTTCTTGCTCTCACGGTTCATGCGCAGCGAGACGGTGGGCAGGCGTCCATCGAGCATCCAGCATTCGTCCGGCTGCAGGATATTGCCGAACATGCTGCGGCGGCTGCGCAGGCGCTCGATCAGCGCGGGGTCGTTCGAGATGGCCGCGCCCGCGACCAGATCGCTGAAACCGGAAAGATACTTGGTCGCCGAGTAAAGCACCAGATCCGCGCCGAGCTTCAGCGGATGCTGGAAGACCGGGCCGAGAAACGTATTGTCGACCATCACCACGGGTTTGGAGGCATGGCGCTTCGCCGCGCGGGCGGCGGCGCGGATGCCGGTCATGATCAGCGTGGGATTGGCGGGCGTTTCGACAAGCACGATGCAGGGATCTTCGGCGGCGGCGATGGCTTCGGCGATGGCGGCCGTGTCTCCCGCGGGCACCGGAATGCCCGTCACGCTCAGCGGTTCGAGAAAGGTGTGGATCAGCGTTGTGGTGCCGCCGTAAAGCGGCATGGTGTAGACGATGCTCGAATGCGAGCGGGCGAAGGTGAAGAAGGCCGTCATGATCGCGGCCATGCCGGAGTTGAAGACCAGCGCCGAGTTCGCGCCCGGCTCCAGCGGGACGAGATGGTCTTCGAGGATTTCGGCGTTCGGGTGCGAGATGCGGGAGTAGATGAGGTCGGCGCGTTCGTTCGGCTCGGCGGCCGCGTGCCCGTGGACGACGGCGAAGGCGCGCTCGGCTTCCTCGGGGCTTTCGAATACATATGTGGAGCTGCGGAAAACCGCGGGCCGCGCGGAGCCGACGGAAAGGCGCGGGTCGAAGCCGCGAGTGAGGACTGCGGTGTTGGAGTGGAGTTCGGCTGGGTCTGACATGATCGCCCGCCTTCAGGCTAGCGTAAATGCGGGGGAAGTGGCGTGGCGACGCCCGTGATCTCTTCTTCCTCGGTTGGAGCCGAGGCAAGCGATCGCGCCAGAGGTTCGACCATCACTTCGAGGGGACTGCGGACGGCGTTCAGCTTTTCCGCTGTCAGCATATCCAGCAGTGCGTGGGCCTCCTGGCGATTGTGATCGAAATTCGGTTCCATCGCCGTAATGACTCGATTATATGCCGTGCCTGCTGAATGTGGGCCGCTCGATCCTGTATCGAGCGCCGTTAAGTGTGTTGTCCGGCGATGGCGTTACGAGACCAGCGCAACGCACGCCCACATAGTTCCAGCGTTATTCTGTCAACAGCGTCCACGACGGAAGTGAGGTGCAGACCATGAGTTACCTGAGAAGATCATCCTGGCTGGCGTTCGCGGCGGCGGTCTGTCTGGCGCCGGCGCAACCACAGCAGCCCCTTAGCTTCGAGGTTGCCTCGGTACGTCCAGCTGGTTCTCGCCCGCCGCAATCTCCGTTCCCGTCCGCCGGGAAGATCACCGGTGGCCCTGGCACCGGCGATCCGACGCGGATTACGTATACTTGGGTTCTGGTTCGAAGTCTGCTGATGAATGCTTTCGGCGTGCCGATCGACCAGATTTCGGGATCGGACTGGGTTATGGGACAAGAAGGCCGGTTCGATATCTCGGCCAACGTCCCGGCGGGAACCACCAAAAGCCAGGCCAACGAAATGCTGTTGAATCTGCTGAAGGAGCGGTTCCATCTTGCGTATCATCGCGAGAAGAAGGACTTCGACATGTATGCGTTGGTGATTGCAAAAGGCGGCCCGAAACTGAAGGATGCCGCTCCAGCCGATGGTCCTCCGCAGGCGGCGCCGCAGCCTGGCACGATCGCCCGACCTTCCGCCCGCGACCGCGACGGCTTTCCTCAGTTAGCAGCCGGAATTGGCGGGTTCGAGGGAGTAACCGTGAATGGAATTACTCGCCAAACCTTTCGAAAGGCCACGATGCAAGTCTTGCTTAATTCTTTCAAGGTTTCGATGGGCGGCAGCCGTTTCGTGGATAAGACCGGTTTGACCGGCAAGTACGATTTCACGCTGGCGTTTTCGCGCGCGGGGCTGCCCCAACCGACGGGATTATTCTACGGCAGGGGTGCGCCGCCACCGCCGGAGGAAATCGACAACCCCAGCGGCGGGCCGACGCTGTTCAGCGCACTTGAGAAACAACTGGGCCTGAAGCTGGAGAAGTCCAGGACTCAGCTCGATGTGATCGTGGTCGATCACATGGACAAGCAGCCAACTGCAAATTGAAGGCTTACCCTGGAGCCGTTCAAGGACCGTCGGGGGTTGCCAACCCATTGACAACCGGAGCCCCTCCGCCCGGAAATATGTTATTTTGATGAGCATCATGCGCGCCGGCGTGTGCCTCCTTTGGGCGGCTTTCTCATGTCTTGGCCAAGGCGGTGGTCAGATCACCCACTTTGAAGTGGCGTCCATCAAGCCGGTAGACCCAAACGCGCCGCCCGGATTCTCCGGCGGACCTGGCAGTTCCGATCCGGAGCGGGTCGCGTTTTCAAGAGTCAGTGTGCGGCAGCTGATCTCGCAGGCATACGGCGTTCCCATCGGGCGGATTTCCGGCTCCCCATGGCTCGATTCCTTCTATGCGATCACGGCGAAATTGCCGGCGGGCGCTGATTTGACCCAGCTCCGTCAGATGATAGGGAACCTTTTGACCGATCGCTTCGGTTTGATGTTTCATCGCGTACCGACGGAGGTGAAGGGTTACGAACTTGTGGTGGCCGACGGCGGTCCCAAGTTCAGCGCCTCGTCTTCGCAAGAGGATTCCAAGCCGAGTGCGCGGCGGTTTGAGAGCAGATTCGAAGATGGCATGGATCGCATGACGGTCAGGAACGCATCGATGGCCGTTCTGGCGGATCGGCTGAGCGCAGCTTTCAATGGAGGTCCTGGAGCTTCCCCA
>JASHSD010000793.1 GCA_030036985.1 Bryobacteraceae bacterium | reverse complement strand
ATCTGGACCTGCGCGCCGCGGGAAGCGTGACGATGCTCGAATGCCTGCGGGCCTGTATGCGGCTCAAACCGACTCGAATCGTCGTCGGCGAGGTGCGCGGAGCGGAAGCCCACGCGCTCCTGAAGGCATGGAACACCGGACATCCCGGTGGTATGGCGACCGTTCACGCCAACGACGCGATCAGCGGCTTGATCCGGCTCGAAAGTCTGTTGGCGGAGGCCACGAGCGCTCCCCAGCAGACGCTCATCGCACAGGCGGTCGATCTGGTCGTCTTCATCGATGAAGAGCCGGACATTCCGGCCGGCCGGAAAGTCAGAGAGGTCTTGCTCGTAACCGGATACTCCGATGGGAAGTATCTGACCGAGCATTTATAGACAGCAAATGAACCAACAGGAGCTACTCAAAGTGCAACGAATCATCAATCCGAATTATTGGCCGGGAACCGTCCGATTCACGATGTTAACCATGCTTACGCTGGCGCTGAATTTCCAGCTCAGTGCCGCTACGGCGGGCACCCTGCCATGGGAGAAGCCCATGCAGGCCATCGCCACCTCACTGACCGGGCCGGTGGCGTATGCGATCGGCCTGATCGGAATTGCCATCGCCGGCGGCACGATGCTCTGGGGCGGTGAATTGACGGAGTTCGGCCGCCGCGCCTGCATGGTCGGACTGGTCGTATCCGTTCTGGTGTTCGCCGCGCCGATGTTGTCGTCTGCATTCGGTGTGACGGCAGCAGTGGTTTAGCGCCATGTCCGCCGATAAACCCAGAGAGATCGTCATTCATCAATCGGCGAACCGTCCCAATCAGATTCTCGGCGGTGACCGTGAACTGGTGCTGCTGACGATTCTGGTTGCGGTCAGTCTCGCCTTCAGTCTGGCGACTCTCTGGGGAATCGCAATCGCGGTGATTTTCTGGATCGGCGCGGTCGCTGTTCTCCAGCGCATGGGCAAGGCCGATCCGATGCTGAGGCAGGTTTATATGCGGCACATCGAATACCGGCGGTTCTACCCGGCGAAAGGCGGGCTGTTCAGCCGCTGTGTGCCTCAGAGGTCGAAGTGGAGATGAGTGCAATTTATGCAGAGAAATGAACATCGCACCGGACCGCGCGGTCTCGCCGATCTTCTTCTGGCTGACGCGCTCGTGGAAGACGGAGTCCTCCTTCAGCAGGACGGGTCGCTGGTGGCCGGGTGGTCCTATCGAGGACCGGACATGATGTCGGCGGCTGCCGCTGAAATGGACGCATTGAGCGCCCGGCTGAATCATGTGTTGCGCCTCGGATCGGGGTGGATGGTCCAGTGCGACGCGATCCGGTCCTGCGCACCCGGCTATCCGGAGCCGGGAGCATTTCCCGATTCAGTGACGCGGGTGATCGACGACGAGCGCCGGCAGCAGTTCATGGATGAGGGCGCGCACTTTGAGAGCGACTATTTTCTGACGCTGACTTATTTGCCGCCACTGGAACTCGAGGAGCGCGCGAAGGGCTGGCTGTTTGAAGGCGGCGACGCCCACAGCGAACACCGGACGGCGACGCAACACCTCGAACACTTTCGGGTCAAGGTGGACGCTTTCGAAAACGTCTTCGGTCCGCTTTTCCGGGCGGAGCGCCTCAGGCGGACCACGATCAAAGACGATTATGGACGCGAGCATGTGCATGATCGGCTTCTGCGGTACATCCGGCGCTGCATCGGCTGGGTCGATCATCCCTTTGCCCTGCCGGAGACGCCCTCCTATCTCAACGATGTGCTGGCCTGCGAGGATTTCTACGGCGGCATGGAACCACGGATTGGCCGAAAACACATCCGCGTGGTGGCCGTGGACGGCTTTCCACACATGAGTTCGCCGGGAATTGTGGGCGAACTCGATCAGCTTCCCATCGAGTATCGGTGGAACACTCGGGCGATTCTGATCGACCCCGAGGAAGCCCGCAGCATTCTTGACAAGCACCGCAAGAAGTGGCGCTCGAAGATTCGTGGCTGGAAAGATCAGATCCTCCGCACCCAAACCGGCGCAGTTGATATCCATGCGCAGGAGATGGCGGCCGACGCTGAAGAGGCAATGGGCATTGCCGCGGCGGGAGACGTTCAGTTCTGTCAGTACAGTTCGAACATCGTCTGCCTGGATGAGGAGCCTGAGCGGCTTTACGAAAACACGCGCCTGATCACGAAGACGCTCCAGAACCTGGGTTTCTCCTGTCGAACGGAGGATGTGAACGCCGTCGAAGCATGGCGAGGTTCGCTGCCCGGAGACGGTTACTCGAACGTGCGTCGCGTCCTGCTGCATACGTTGAATCTGGCGGACATGATGCCGGTTACCTCAGTCTGGGCCGGCCTTCGTGAGAATCCCAGTCCGCTGATGCCGAAGAAAAGCCCCGCGCTACTCTACGCGGCGACGACGGGAGCGACGCCGTTCCGTTTCAATCTCCACGTGTCTGACCTCGGGCACACGTTGATCGTTGGACCTTCCGGCGCCGGCAAATCGACCGCGCTCGGCCTGATAGCAGCCCGGTGGTTCCGTTATCCAAGGGCACAGGTGTTCGCATTCGACCGAGGCTATTCGATCTGGATGCTCACCGAGGCGGTCGGCGGCGAGTTCTACGATCTTGCGGGACCGAAATCAGACCTCGCATTCTGCCCGCTGCGAAACATCGATGACGAAGCATCTTTGGCTTGGGCGGTCGGCTGGATCGAAGCGTTGTGCGAACTCAACGGACTGAAGTTCGGTCCCAGGCATCGCAATGCCGTTTCCAGCGCGGTTGCGCAACTTCGACTGTCGCCGACGCGAACGCTCACGGAGCTTTCAGCA
>JASHSD010000792.1 GCA_030036985.1 Bryobacteraceae bacterium | reverse complement strand
TGACAAACAGGTCCGAGCCATCTACAAGAAAGTAGAATGGGTCGTCCAACCCCGAGATCAGCGAGGCGTTTACCGTGCCCCCCGAGGTGGTGTACTCACCTATCGTGCCGTTGTTAACGTTCAAGACGAACAGGTCCGAGCCATCCACAGCAACGGCGTCTGGGCCGCTCAACCCCGAGATCAGCGAGGCGCTCACCGTGCCCCCCGACGTGGTGTATTCACCTACTGTGCCGCTGCCATTGTTCGCGACGAAGATCGTATCCGCGCGTGCCACGCTCCCAAACAGTAATAATCCGGGCAGCACAGCAAGCAGCCCTCGCGTTTTCATAAAGTTTTCTCTCTCCAAATTGGCTTGCAATCTACTCAGGGAATGAACTGAGTGTATACCTGATCCCTTCCACCTGGCCACTGTTCTTTGCCGCATCTCTTCAGCATTTTCACGGCTTGATAGTACTGGAAGTAATGGAGAATTGGTAAGTGCCGCTCCTGCCGGGAGCAGTCAGCCTCATTCGGAGAGTGCGTCCCGAAAAGACGCGGAACTGGAAGAGCTTCGATCCGTCGCTGGAAACTTTCCGCACGTCCGAACAGCCTTCGCGGACGACGATCGCAAAATACTTGTGCCTTTTTGTGCCGTGTCCTCAGCGGATTAGCGGGACGTCACCATCCGGTTCGAACCTGCCATGCTCTATTACCACCAGGACGCGCGCAACTGCGTCGGGGACCGCCCGCGCGGAAGGGATCTCGTTTTTGCGAATTGCGTTTAAACGCCGCCGCCGGGAAGGGAAATGTCGGCAACTCCCCCGCGCTTCGCGCGACGAACGAAGGAACGCTCGAACGAGACAAACGTAGCGCCGGTAGGCCGACTGCTCAGGTGCATCGCGTCGGCAAACTCGATCCCATGAACTGTAAGCCTCAATGCGCCGGCCACCGACCTCTCATCTTCGACATGCACGCTCTCCAGACCGAGCAACCTCTCTCGAACGCCTCACCGATGGCGTCGTCCCCGAATAGTAAATGCCGCCGCCCAGCCAACATCAAGATAAAAAACGGGATAACCTCAATTTGGCTTCGTTTTGCAAAATTTACATCCTGGAACTGAAGGTCATGAATGGCCCCAAGCAACGATGGCTTCAAGCAACGGCGCCTGCGCAATCCATATTGCGCGGCCGGCGAACAAAGACCTGGCCTCGGCTTCCTGTTCCGGGTCGTCAATATCGACCGCGTTCACGAAGCCGAATCACCTCGCCCACGACGGCGCGTTCCATCTCCGCAAAGCTCCGCTTCCATCGAGTCCGAAGGCAGCAGACGACGTCGCCGATCTCCGTCTTGGGGAAGACATCCGACGGACGCGTCCGCGCCCCTTGCCCCCTCGAGGATAACTTCGTGGTCCGCACGTGTAAGACTCCCCACGGATTATCCCACTCCCCGCCCCGCCCAAAATGGGTTCGAATTTTCGAACGCCCCCAACCCGTCCGACCTGCGATTCTAAACTGGAATAGCCAAATGAGAATCTGCCACATCGACGCCTTCTCGGGGCTAGCCGGAGACATGCTGGTCGCATCCCTGACCGACGCCGGCGCGAACCGGGAAACCATCACCCGAGCACTCGAATCCTTCGCCATCGGCGCGTCGATCTCCTGGGAACGCGTTCACCGCCGCGGCGTCAGCGCCCTCAAATTCCGCGTCGCCGTCAACGAACCACCCAAGCATCGCCATCTCAGCGGCATCCTCAAACTAATAAACGCCACCGACCTCCCCGATGCCGTCAAATCCAAATCCGAGCGCGTCTTCCGCGTTCTCGGCGAAGCCGAAGCCGCCATCCACGGCATCGATATCGAAAAGGTTCACTTCCACGAAGTCGGCGCAGTCGATTCCATCTGCGACATCGTCGGCGTCTGTCTCGCCCTCCACCTGCTCGGCATCGAAGCCCTCCACTGCTCGCCCATCAACGTAGGCAGCGGAACCGTAAACACCGAACACGGCGTTCTCCCGGTTCCCGCCCCTGCCACTGCCTTGCTTCTTAAAAACAAACCCATCTACGCCCGTGGACCCGCGCTCGAACTGACCACGCCCACCGCCGCCGCCGTCGTAGCCGCCCTTGCCACCGGCTTCGGCGCCATGCCGCCCATGCGCATTCAGTCCATCGGCTACGGCGCGGGCGATTGCGATTTTAAGGAACACGCCAACGTCGTGCGAGTCCTGATCGGCGAAACCTCGGGAGCCGCCGAAACCACCACCGTCTCAGTCATCGAAGCCAATATCGACGATGCCTCGCCTCAGCTCATCGGCTATGCCACGGAGCGCCTCTTCGAAGCTGGCGCCCTCGATGCCATCGTCATCCCCGCGCAAATGAAGAAGGGACGCCCCGGCGTGCTGCTCCAGGTAATCGCCGCTCCCGAAAAACGCGAAGAACTCGCAGCCATCCTCTTCCGCGAAACCACCACGCTCGGCGTTCGCTTCCACACCGCGGAACGGCGCGTGCAGGCGCGCGAATGGATCGAAGTCGAAACGCCTCACGGAAAGCTGCGCGTCAAAGCCGGCGAAAACGGCTTCGCGCCCGAATACGACGATGCGCGCAAGCTCGCAGCCGAATCCGGCCTGCCGTTGAAACAAATCCTGGCCGAAGCCGCGCACGCATACTTAAAACAGAAATGAAATATTACTTAACGACGCCGCTCTACTACGTGAACGCCGCGCCGCACATCGGCCACACTTACACCACTCTCGCCGCCGACTCCATCAAGCGTTTCCGGCGCATGCAGGGTTTCGAAGTGGCCCTCACCACGGGTACCGATGAGCATGGCCAGAAGATCGAACGCGCCGCCCAGGCCGCGGGCAAATCGCCCGAAGAATTTACCACCCTGGTCTCGAACGAATTCCGCGCCCAATGGGACACGCTCGGCATTCAATACGACCACTACATCCGCACCACTGACCCCCGCCACGACGAAACCGTGCGCTGGCTCTTCGAACGCTGCAAGGCGAACGGCTACGTCTACAAAGGTTCTTACACCGGCCAATACTGCGTCTTCGACGAACTCTACGTCAACGACGCCAAGCCCGGCGATAACTGTCCCGACTGCGGCCGCCCCACGGAAACCGTCACCGAAGAGAACTACTTCTTCAGGCTCTCGGCCTTTGCGGACAAGCTGCTGAAGCATTACGAGGACAACCCCGATTTCATCCTGCCCGAATCGCGGCGCAACGAAGTCATCAGCTTCGTACGCGGCGGTCTCCAGGACCTTTCCATCAGCCGCACCACGCTCAAATGGGGCGTGCCGCTCGAAGGCAAGCACGTCGCCTACGTCTGGTTCGACGCTCTGATCGGCTATATCAGCGCGGTCGCGGGCACTCATCTCTGGCCCGCCGACCTGCATCTCATCGGCAAGGAAATCGTCCGCTTCCACGCCGTCTTCTGGCCCGCATTTCTGATGGCCGGCGAGGTCCCATTGCCGCAGCGCATCTTCGCCCACGGCTGGCTGCTCTTCGAGAACGACAAGATGAGCAAATCGCGCGGCAACATCGTACGCGCCGAGCCCATCCGTCAGGTGATGGGCCTCGAAGCCCTGCGCTACTTCCTGTTCCGCGAAGTCGTCTTCGGACAGGACGGCAGTTTCAGCTTCGACGCTCTCGTCAACCGCTACAACGCGGAACTCGCCAACGGTCTCGGCAACCTCGCCAGCCGCACGTTGACCATGATCAGGCAGTATCGCGATGGCGTGATCCCGGAGGCCTCTGGCGCCGCGCATTCGCTCGAGCCCTCCGCGCTCAAAGCCATCGATATCGCCACCCGCGCCTTCGATGGGTTCGAATTTTCGAAAGGACTCGAAGCCGTCTGGTCGATGCTCTCCGACGTCGACAAGTTCATCGTGGAACAGGCGCCTTGGAAGCTCGCGAAAGATCCCGCCGCGGCCCAACAACTCGACGACGCACTCTACGCCTCCGCCGAAACCCTGCGCATCGCGGTCGCACTGCTGCACCCAATCCTGCCCGAATCCACCGCGAACATCTGGACACAGCTGGGCATGACGCTGCCGCTCGAATCCCTCGAGATCGCGAAACTCGCCTGGGGCCAACTGCCGGCGGGACAGAAGATCGGTATGATCGCCCCGGTCTTCCCGCGCATCGAAGCCAGGAGCGCCATCGAACGCATGCGCGCGCTCGAAGACGAAGAATCCGCCCGCCAGGCGAAGCTCCTGGGCAAACCCGTGGCGTCCCCGTCCGCCGTTTCACCCCCATCGCCGAAAATCGACATCGACGACTTCGCCAAAATCGACCTCCGCGTCGGCCAAGTGCTCTCCGCCGAACGAGTGAAAGGCGCGGACAAGCTCCTCCACCTGAAAGTCGATATCGGCGAACCCGAACCCCGCACCATCGTGGCGGGCATCGCCACAGTCTACGACCCCGAAACAATCCTCGGACGCAAGGTGGTGATCGTCGCCAACCTGCACCCGCGCAAGCTGCGCGGCATCGAATCGAACGGCATGATCGTGGCGGCTTCGCTCGAAGGCGGCAAACCGATCCTCGCCGGCTTCCTCGAAGACGTGCCAGTCGGCGCGCGCTTGAAGTAATGTTCGTCGACTCCCACTGTCATCTCGACGATCGTCGTTTCGCCGATGACCTCGACGCCGTCCTCGATCGCGCCGCCACGGCCGGCGTGACGCGCATCCTCACCATCGGCACGGGCGATGGTCCGCCCGAAATCGACCGCGCCGTCCGCCTCGCCGATCGCTACGACCAGATCTGCGCATCCATCGGAGTCCATCCCCACGATGCCGCGAAAGTCACGCCCGAAACTCTCGACCAACTGCGCGCACTGGGAACCCACGCGAAAGTCGTGGCCTTCGGCGAAATCGGCCTCGACTACCACTACGACTTTTCGCCGCGCGAAGTGCAGCGCGAGGTCTTCATCGCCCAACTCAAACTCGCGCGCGATCTCGCACTGCCCATTACCATCCACACCCGCGAAGCCTGGGAAGACACCATGTCGATCCTTCGGGAACACTGGCAAGGCGAGGGCATTCTGCACTGCTTCACCGGTGATCCCGCCCAGGCCGAGGAAGCCCTCGCCATGGGTTTTCATCTCGCCTATGGCGGCGTCCTCACGTTCAAAACCGCGGAAAACGTCCGCGAATCCGCCCGCATCACGCCCGACGATCGCCTCCTTATCGAAACCGACGCGCCCTACCTCGCGCCCATCCCTTACCGCGGCAAACGCAACGAACCATCCATGATGATCGAGACCGCCCGCAGACTCGCGGAGGTCCGCCAAACCACGCCCGAGCACATCGCCGACATAACCACGGCAAACTTCGAGCGCCTCTGTTTGCGCCCGTCAAAAGCAACCCGTTACACTGAGGGTTCCGATGGCAACTGAAGGCACAGGGCAGGCCTTATCTGCGCTGGAGATTTTCGACCTCGTCCGCGCCGACCTCGAACGGGTCGAGAAGGCGATCAACGTCGAATCTCTGGCGTCGGTCGAGACGGTCACCACCATCGGCCGCTACCTCCAGCAAAGCGGCGGCAAACGCCTGCGCCCCGCGTTATTGCTTCTCTGCGCGCGCTTCGCCGGGGGCGCCGGAGAATCCGCCGTCGAGTTGGGCGCGGTGGTCGAAATGATCCACGCCGCAACCCTGGTTCACGACGATGTGATCGA
>JASHSD010000791.1 GCA_030036985.1 Bryobacteraceae bacterium | reverse complement strand
CTGGGTTCCCGCGCGTCCGGGCGATACTTTTTTCGTTCCCGCGGGCACGATTCACGCGATCGGCGGAGGCATCGCGCTCTGTGAAATCCAGCAGTATTCGGATGTCACCTATCGGCTTTACGATTACGGAAGGCCGCGCGAACTGCATCTCGATCATGCCGTCGCGGTGTCGCATCTGGAGCCCCGCGCAGGTATGGTCATGCCCACGCTCCTGGTCGAGTGCGAGCATTTCCACACGCGCCGGCTGGAGGTGCGGGGTTCGTGGATTTCCCAACCCGCGCTACGCCACGCGCTGTATATCGCGATCGACGGGGAAGGGACGTTCGCCGGCGAGCCGTTCCAGGCGGGCGAAGCCTGGGAGATCGAGGCCGGTTCGCCCGCATTTGAAATCGTTAGCCGCAAAGCCGTCTTCGTAATCACCAGCCAGCCGGGGTAGTCGCTTGCTTGCGCGCGCGGCTCGGTAAAAGCCATACGTTTCCGAGCCGCGACCGCGAGGGAGCGGTTGTGCCGAAAGCTGCTACCCCATCTTTTCCGCAATCGATTTCGCCTGCAAAAACAAAAGCAGATAATCGGGACCGCCGGCCTTCGAATCCGTGCCCGACATATTGAAACCACCGAACGGGTGCGCGCCGACCATCGCGCCGGTGCATTTCCGATTGATATACATATTGCCGACAAAAAATTCCTCGCGCGCCTTTGCAATATGCGCCGAATTATTGGAATAAATCGCGCCGGTAAGCCCGTACTGCGAATCGTTGGCGATAGCCAGCGCGTGATCGAAATCGCGCGCCTTGGTGACCGCAAGCACCGGCCCGAAGATCTCCTCCTGAAAAATGCGCGCCTGCGGATCCACATCGGCGATCACGGTCGGCTCCAGAAAATAGCCGCGTCCCGAACCATCGCGTCCGCCCGCAATAACCCGGCCTTCGCTCTTCCCGACCTCGATGTACTGCTGAATGGTTTTCTTCGCGCCCGCGCTGATGACAGGGCCCATGTAGTTCGCGGGGTCATCCGGCTCGCCCAGCGAAATCTTTTCCGTGCGCGCCCGCAGCTTCTCCAAAAATCTCTCGTAAACGCCTTCATGCACGATCGCGCGAGAGCACGCCGAACACTTCTGGCCCTGATACCCGAACGCCGAAACGGCCACGCCTTCGACCGCCGAATCGAGATCGCAATCGGCATCGACAATGATCGCGTCTTTCCCGCCCATCTCCGCGACCACGCGCTTGATCCAAAGCTGGCCCTTCTGCGGTTTGGCGGCAAGTTCGTTGATATGCAGGCCGACATCCCGCGATCCGGTAAACGAAACGAACCGCGTCTTTGGATGCGCCACGAGAGCATCGCCGATCGCGCCCCCGCTGCCGGTGAGAAAACAGAACGAATGCGCAGGGAACCCGGCTTCGAGCAGCGTCTCGGCGAACACAGCGGCAATGGTCGGCGTCTCGCTCGAAGGCTTGATCACCACGGTATTGCCGGTCACCAGCGCCGCCACGGTCATGCCGCACAAAATCGCCAGAGCGAAATTCCATGGCGGAATCACGATCCCCACGCCCAGCGGCAAATAGCGCATTTCGTCGCGTTCGCCGGCAAGTTGCACCACAGGCTGCGGCCCGGCGAGGCGCAGCATTTCGCGCGCATAGTATTCGCAGAAATCGATGGCTTCGCTGACCTCGGCCTCGGCCTCGGGCCATGTCTTACCGGCTTCGAAGACGAGCCACGCATCGAATTCATATTTGCGTTCGCGCATCAAAGCAGCCGTTTTCACCAGCGTGCGCACGCGTTCTTCGGCGGGTGTCGCGCTCCATGCGGAGAAATTGCGGAAGGCCGTCTCAACCGCGCGATTGGCCAGGTCGGCGGTGGCCTTCTGATGAATGCCGACGACCTCATCCGGACGCGCGGGATTTACCGACCGCATCGTCTCCGTCGTACGCACGCGCTCGCCGGCCACGAGAATTTCATACTCCCGGCCCAGTTGCCCGCGCACCTTCGCCAGCGCTTCTTCCATGCGCTTGCGATTTTCCAGCCGGCTGAAATCAGTGTAAGGCTCGTTCCGGAATTCCTGAAGCTTCAGGCCCGATTGTGATGCGTGCGCCACTTTCCCTCCGCTGTTTCGATTTTCGCAAAGGCGATTTTCGGGTCGTGCCCGAAGCTGCACCACCAGCCCTCCGCGGCGGCGCGCTCGAACAACTCGGTGCGGCTGTCGATCGTCTCCAGCGGGAACAGATCGAAACCGCTGACCCACGTTGGCGTCACCTGCGACGCATAGGGCACGAGATCGGCGAAATGGCACCATGTCTCCCGCTTCGACCGCACCAGCACGATCATCATGTCGCGATTGTGACCTGGCGTAACGCGCACCTCGACGCCCGGCGCCACTTCCAGATCGCCATCCAGCAACTGCATCCGGCCGGAATCGATCAGCGGTTCGTAATTGACCGCGCGATAGCTCATCGCATCGCGCGGATGCTGCTCGCGCGCATGCTCCACTTCGCCGCGCTGCGTGACGTACCGTGCCAGGGGCAGGGTGGGGCAGACCCCGCTATCGGTATCAACGGTGTTGCCGCCACAATGGTCCCAGTGCAGATGCGTATTAATGACGACGTCGAATGACTCCGGCTCGAATCCGTGCGCGGCAAGAACTTCCTGGATGCGTGGAGGATCGGGCAGGCGCATTCGTTCAGCGGCGCGCGGGTCGTGCCGCACACCCCCGCCGGTCTCGATCAATATTCTGCGGCTGTCGTTTTCGACCACGAAGCAATTGAATCCGGCTTCGATGCGATTCAACTCATCCACCGGCTGATGTTTCGACCAGAGCGTCTTCGGCACCACGCCGAACATCGCGCCGCCGTCCCACCAATAGGAACCGGCGCGAACAAGAGTGATGCGGAATTCGCCGATTTCCAGCGAATGCAAGCGACGCTCAACCCTGCACGAGCTTGCGGCCGCGCTCGAAGAGATCGCCTGCGTCCTCGGCGATTTTCCGCCCGCGCTCGTAGAGTTCCTTGCCGCGTTCCATCAGGTCGCGGCCGCTTTCTTCCATCGCCTCGCGGCTGTCCTTGGTGGTGTCGCGAATGTACTTTCGCGTCTCCGCGCCCGATTTCGGGGCCAGCAGCAGCGCAGCCGTGGCGCCCAACACCGCGCCCGCCAGGAACCAGCCGAAACTGTTGTTCTCTTCCATATGGTTCAATCCTCACATCCATTGTAAGTTGCCGGCACCGGTTGCACGCTATCGTGGGAGCATGGAAAACGATAGGGAAAATACAACGCCGTCGCCGGAGGATAATACGAACGATAACGCGGAAAGCAGCGCCATGCTTCCGGTTTTCAGCTCATCCAACCACGACGCGGAAATGGAAGCGCTGGCAGTTAAGGGCGTGCTGGATTCGAGCGACATCCCGGCGATGATCGTGGGCCCCACCGTGCTGCCGAACCTGGAATTTCAGGTGCAGGTGCCCGCTGAGCTTCTGGAGAAAGCCAGGGAAATAATCCGCGACGCGCGCCAGGGCGGCCGGAAAGCCGCGGAGGAAGCCGAGAGAGCGACAGAAGGTTAGTGTAGTGGTTCGGACACGCGACTTCAGTCGCGTCTTTAAATAAATGTCGCACCCGAAAACGCGACTGAAGTCGCATGTCCACTCACCCCGCCGTGAGCGCTTTGATCCCGAGGAGGCCCTCATGGAAGGCACGCACGACGCGGAACTCGTCCGATACATCAACCTGAAGCTCTCCGCGCTCGGCCAACCGGCCAGCGAAAAAACAGCCGACGCGGCCTGGAGCGAAATCGCCGGCCCGCTGCTCCGCAACTACTATCGAAAGAACCAACTGCTCGGCAGCCGGCTGTGTCCGGTCGACGCGCGCATCCAGACATTTCTGGATTCATATCTCGACGGCCACGCGCCGCGGCTTCCCTCCCAGACGCTGGTGCTCGATATGCCGGGCCTCGCGCGCGTGATGTCGCTGCCCGCGGGCGAAGACAGCCTCATCTCGCCCTATGTGCGTTCTTACCGCATCCCGCAGGGCATTCTGCACAATCCGAAGAGCGACCGCCGCACCACGAAGGGAATCTTTCACATCGCCGAAGGCGGGCTGCCGGTTCCGGCGGATAAAATCGCGACTCCGAAGTCCGCTTTCGGCGAACTGCTCGCGCGCGCCCTCGCGCCTCCGCCCGAAGTCCTGGAACTGCCGTTCACGCTGAATCAGGAAAACAAGGTTCGGTTGTTCACCACGCTGCTGCTGCGGCCTCTGGTGTGTCCCCCCGCCGGCGCGGAGCCCGCGCGGACAATGGAAATCCGCTTCTTCGCGCCCGCGAGTCTGGTGAGCAATCTGGATTTCGTCGAGCGCATCTTCGGCAATGGCGGCGATCCCGATCTGCCTGAGAACGATGCCGCGCTCGACGTCGAACATTGGACCGGCCACACCGGCTGCGTGATTCTGGCCCCGCATCTGGCGGGCGTCAAGAAGAAGGAAGTCGGCCTGCCGCACTACGACGATGCGACCGAACGCCAACGCCGCGACGGCATGTGCTGGCGCAACGAAGACGAACTCTACAACAACGGCGTCGCCTTCAAGTTGGCCTGCCGCGATCGCCGCGGCGTGATGGTGACCATCCTCGCCGATAACTACTACGGTTATTGCAAGAAGGAAGTGAAGACGCAGATCAGCTACGCGGCAAACCTGTCGGGCAGGTGCGAGGAAGAGCACGCGGGCGGCGCGCTCGCATTTCCCGCCTACGTGCTGGGTCAGCAGTTCTTCGCCGGACGCACCGTGCTGACGAAGCAGGTCACCTTCGAGCAGGCCATGCAATGGCTGGGCGACCGCGTGGAAATCAAATCCGAACGCTACGCGGTCGACAGGCAATATCCAGGCGTCGTCTATGTGCCCGAGAACGCCGAATTCCGCGTCCTCGAAGGCTCGATTCGTTGGCAGTTATGCGACGGCCGATCGCATCGCCTCACCTTGCGCGCCGATGAGATTTATTTCCTGCCATGGGGCACCAAGATTCGTCTGGAAAAACAGATCGACGGATACATCTGGCGTCTTGTAGCCTCACGCGCGGACGGCGTGCTCTGTCACAAACCCTGCACGGTTTCGGGCGGTGGCAAATCGGAGATCTCGAAATCGATCGGCAGCATCATACTCAAAGGCCCCGTCTTCGTCGCCGATTTTCATCGCGACATCGAGCACGTCGCCGAGATCCTTGCGAAGGATTTCTCGGGCATCTACAAGCACCCGCATCCTGGCGCGCGCGCACACCGGCCGATCCTGAGCACCGAGCGCTCTCTCGGGTCGGTCATCAAGCTGATGACGCCCTCGCCCGATTACACCGACGAGCACAATGATTGGCTCAAAGCCGTGCCGCGCGGCGTGCGCCAGCTGCTGATCACCGTCAAACGTTATTACCAGCCCGAATGGGGCGACGATTGGCGTCAGCACTTCAGCGTCGACCGTATCAACGGCTCTCTCGGGCATGAGCTGAAGTACGAAAACCAGAAGATGATGGCGAACTATCTGCGCATGGGCATGGAGCCGGACGCCTCTTGGCGCATCTTCAAGCTTCGGCCCGATTTCAACCCGGCGGACAAGGTGCAGTTCGAAGACGACATCACCGCTTCGGTCGTGCTGCCGCGCGAGTGGCTGAATCATCCTGACCCCGAATATCGCAACGGCAGCATGAAGCTGGTCCGGAACTGCGAGACCACGCTGTTCCAGCGCCCGGACGATGCCATCTACCGCGGCTTCGACAAAGACGCCGAGGCCGACATCGCTTCGCCGAATCTTTTCATTTCGAATTTCGAGCCGCTGCGCACGGAGGATGTGCGGAAGATCGTGGATGAGGTGGTCGAGTTCGACAAATACACCGCGCCGATGAAGCAGCTCCTCACGGATTTCCTGAAGCATCCGGACACCGAGTTCGTAGTTTCGTCAGCTCACCCGCGGATCGTCGATGGCAGTCGATCGAAGAACCCGCGGTATCTGCAGCGTCGCCCCGACTTGACGAATCCGCGCAACAGTTATGTGGCGGAGATCGGCACGCGCATGGCGCGCGAGATCCCGGCCAATGAGCCGCTGCAGTTCCCCGTAAACGCGGTGCTTTCAGGCCGGCGCAACAATCCCTCGGATCGCAAGGCCGGCGTTCCTCCGCTGGCGGTTTACGGGCCGATCCATTATCAGGAACTCCCCGAGCTGTTCATGGATCTGATCTGCAGCCTGACGGGCAAATCGCCCGCGACGACGGGGTTCGGCAGCGAAGGCGCATT
>JASHSD010000790.1 GCA_030036985.1 Bryobacteraceae bacterium | reverse complement strand
CGCACACCCGGTGAGCTTGGCGGAAATCGGGAAACACCAGGACCCGCGAGTTCGCAAAACGTTCGAAACGAAGCTGGAATCTTATCAGGTGCTCAAGACCACGGCTCCGATTTCTCCTGGAGTGCAACCGATCTGGGCCAGTGACAAAACAGAGAACGACCGGAACGATACGTTGCTCGTGAACGAAGTTTACGCGAATCGGGTAGACATTCTGATCTCCGAAGATCGTGGCGTGCACAGCAAGGCGCTCGCACTGGGAATCCCTGATCGCGCGTTCACCATCGACGCCTTCCTCGAGAAAGCCATCGCGGAGAACCCCGAACTCGTCGACTATAAGGTTCTCGCCGTTCGCAAGGTGGCCTTTGGCGATGTCGACGTTCATTCGGACTTCTTTGACAGTTTTCGTGAGGACTACGGCGACGCTGCATTCGAGAAGTGGTTCAACAGGAAGGCCGACGAATCGGCTTATGTATGCTACGGAGATCAGGATCTCGTCGCGTTTCTTTACCTGAAGATCGAGGGGCCCGGGGAAAACTACAGTGACATCGAGCCCGGATTCAAGCCGAAACGTCGGCTCAAGATCGGCACATTCAAGGTCGAGCTGAACGGCTACAAACTGGGAGAGCGATTTCTCAAGATCATCTTCGACAACGCAATCGTGCAGAAGGTTGACGAAATTTACGTCACGATTTTCCCACGAACCGTCGAGCAGCAGCGCCTGATCAGCCTTCTTGAGGAATTCGGATTCAAAGAGCACGGAACGAAACTTAACGATTACGGCGCCGAGGCAGTCTACATCCGCGACATGACGCCCACGTTTGATGCCCAGGATCCCAAGCTGACGTTTCCGTACATCAGCAGGTCCTCCAGGGCTTTCATCGTCCCAATTTATCCGCAGTATCACACGAGTCTCCTGCCGGACTCGATTTTGAAGACGGAGTCGCCAGGTGATTTCGTAGAGCAGGAACCTCACAGGAACGCGATCCGAAAGGTCTACATCAGCCGGTCAATCTTCAGGGACCTTCAGCGCGGCGATACGATCGTCTTCTATCGCACCGGCGGGTACTACAAGAGCGTTGCGACCACATTGGGCATCGTCGACGGTGTATACAAGCTGATCAGAGATGAAGCCCAATTTATAAGCTTATGCCGCAAGCGAAGTGTTTTTTCCGACAAGGAGCTCCGCGATCAATGGAATTACAGGAAAGGAAGCCGACCATTCATCGTCGGTTTTCTGTACGCGTACTCTCTGCCCAAGAGGCCAACTCTGAAGGAGCTGATCGATAATGGCATCATCCGCGATATCGACTCGGCGCCCAGAGGTTTCGAGCAAATCACATCCGGACAGTTCTCGAAGATCCTTGAACTCGGGAAAGCGGACCTGCGCTTTGTTGTCGATTAAGCCGCCGTACGCCGAAGCGATCTTCAGAGGCGATAAACGTTTTGAGTTTCGTCGCGCGATCTTTCGAAAGACCGTAGATAAGGTAATTGTGTATACCACCAGTCCCACCTGCCTGGTCGTTGGGGAATTCGATGTTGCCGGCGTGATCTCCGACACGGTGGAGGACTTGTGGGACAGGACCAGCCGCCACGCCGGAATCGACCGAAACGGGTTCTTTGACTATTTCAGGGGTCGCGACATCGGCCATGCGATCACGATCGGAAGGGTTCGGAGATACCGTACACCGTTAGATTTGGGTGAGGCGTTTGGCATCCGGGCGCCACAGTCATTTGTGTACATAAAGAAGATGCCACGAACAGCGTGAACCGAACCGCCCGGCGGCAAAAGTCCCGGGCGCTCATGCTGTCGCAACGCCCGAACTCATCTTGGCACTGGCCAGGATACAGTGACAGCATGAAGCCACGGCCTAACCCTCCCGCCGGGCTCTCGAAGCCTTCGCCTTTGGAAGAACTCCGGGCGGGCCGCATCACCAAGGTCGAACTGCGACAAATGCTGGGCCTTGCTCGCATCGAACTGGATGGCTTCCTCAAGTCGCATAACATCTATCAGGACTACACGCTCGAAGACTTCGAGGAGGAACGGCAGGCTCTCAAGGATCTCGTGCTTTGACATTCCCAAATCCCAAAAAAATAATCGCCCTTTCCCTCTCATCAACTTACAGCCCATTTCCACCCAACCGAACCCCCAACCCCCGCCCCCACATGCTACCGTCCAAATCGAGAGCCGGGTCGTACCCATGACGTATCCGGTCACTAAGCCGTACAGTCCTCGAGGCTCTGTTCGCGGTGAATGTCCAAACAATGGGCGGCTGTCGCTGCCGGAACGACGCGGCCCCGGTTTCAGCCGAGAGACCAAACTGGCCCCGTCCGAGGGTTCACCGGGCATGGAGCGCTCCAACATTTCGTTTTCGGTTTCACGGATCAAATTCCCGGACCCAGGCATCTGCCAAACTATAAGCAGCGCCCTGGGTCCAGGAATCGATAACAGTGAATGCAAAACCGTCGCGGGATACCCGCACTCTAACTCTGTCGTTTGATCTCGCATTCGACGACCTTTTCACGCACGAAGGCCTCGCCAAACTCGACCGCATCTTTCTCAGCCAATTAGCGCAGGCCCCTCGGGAATTGCACGCCCGCCTGCTCGCGGCCCGGCAAGACCCCGAAGCCCTCCCGGCGAAATCCCTCTCCGAATTGATCGTCGAACTCGCTCCGCACGTCGAGGACTTCCTTGGCGCGCTCTTCCAGATCGAATCCTGCCTCCGCGATCTCCAGACCCGCCATCACGAACTCGCGCCGCTCTATTCCGTCAAACGAAAATTCGTCCAGCGCAAAGCCCTCACCGGCGCCACGCCCGAAAAAGCCGCCGCCATCGATGGCCACGCGGTCGCCGCCGAACTCGAAGCCTTCATGCTCGCGCCGCTGACCGAGCGCACCTTCGCCGACCACGTCGACCGCTGGCTGCAGGCCGAAACCGAACACGCCGAACCCCTCCGCCTCGCCGCGCTCTATGCCGTCTGGGCGACGCTCACCCCCGAAGGCAAAGCCAAACACCACGCCGGCATACTTTTCAAAACCCCGCACAAGCTGGACATGCACCACCTGGTCCCCACCCAGTCCGTCGAATCCAACGGTCTCGTGCAGCTTCAGTTTTTGAGCAACCACTGGCGCCATCGCGAAGGCTTCCAGCTCACCGACCCCGGCACGGACCTCACCGGCGCCCTCGACCAGGCCCATTACTGCATCAAGTGCCACAACCAGGGCAAGGACAGCTGCTCCACCGGCCTGCGCGAAAAGGACGGCGCGTTCAAAGCCAGCGTCTTCGGCGTGAAGCTCGCCGGCTGCCCCCTCGAAGAAAAAATCTCCGAGATGAACACGGTCAAGCAGAACGGCAATCCCATCGGGGCGCTGGCCATCGTCGCCATCGACAACCCCATGGCCGCCGGAACCGGGCACCGCATCTGCAATGACTGCATGAAATCCTGCATCTTTCAGAAGCAGGAGCCGGTCGATATCCCGCAGGTCGAAACGCGCACTCTCAAGGACGTGCTCGAATTGCCCTGGGGCTTCGAAATTTACAGCCTGCTGACCCGTTGGAACCCGCTGAATTTCGCGCGTCCGTTCATGCGCGCGCCCACCGGCCACAAGGTTCTGGTCGTCGGACTCGGCCCCGCCGGCTTCACCCTCGCGCATCATCTGATGAACGACGGCCACACTGTAGCCGCGGTCGATGGCCTCAAAATCGAACCGCTGCCGCCCGATATTTCCGGTGTCGATGCTCACGGCAATCGCACGCCCTTCCGCCCCATCGAGGACATCGCGGAAATCTACGAAAGCCTCGACGAGCGCGTCATGGCCGGCTTCGGCGGCGTGGCCGAGTACGGCATCACCGTTCGCTGGAACAAAAATTTTCTGAAGGTCATCCGCCTTCTCATCGAACGCCGCCGCGAATTCAGCATGTATGGCGGCGTGCGTTTCGGCGGCACGCTCACGATCGATAGCGCCTTCGACATGGGCTTCGACCACATCGCGCTCTGCGCCGGCGCCGGCCGTCCCACCGTCATCCCGATGAAGAACGGCCTCGTGCGCGGCGTGCGCCAGGCCTCCGATTTCCTGATGGCCCTGCAGCTCACCGGCGCGGCCAAATTCGATTCGCTCGCCAATCTCCAGATCCGCATGCCCATCGTGGTGATCGGCGGCGGCCTCACCGCCATTGACACCGCGACCGAATCGCTCGCCTACTACGTCGTGCAGGTCGAGAAATTTCTGCGGCGCTAT
>JASHSD010000789.1 GCA_030036985.1 Bryobacteraceae bacterium | reverse complement strand
CCGGCGTCGTGGTGAACTTCACATGCGGATCGTCGAGCAGTTCCATCATCTCCCGCGGCGAAAATCCCTTCTCGCCCGTCGCGGCAAGCAGCAGTTCCGCGGCGGCTTTCCTGTCGGCGGCGATCATGGCGTCGGCATCACGGATGGCCGCAAGCACCGCCGCGCAGATCCTCGGATTCTGGTCGTGGAATTTCTTCGTGGTCGAGACCATGGTGAACGTGGTCGAGCCGCCCAGCACATCGTCCGAAGTCAGAATGGTGCGGACATGCGGGTCTTTTCTTTCGCGTTCGGCGAACGGTGGAGAAGTGAAATGCGCATCTACCGCATTCGATCCGGAGAGCAATGCGATCACGGCGTCGGGATGCGTCATCGTGACCGTGAATTTATCGAAGCGCGTCGCCTGCGCGGTGCCGTATTTCTTCGCCGCGTACATCTGCATGACGATCGACGGAATGGAAACCTTGATCGACGTGACCGCGATTTTGTCCTTATCGGTGATGTCGTCGAGTTTCTTCAGATGGTCCGCGCGCGTGTTGAGGTACATCGGCAGGGACGACATCGCGGCGAGGCCTTCGACTTTGGCGGAAGTCAGCGTGCGGTCCCAGAGCATGATGAACGCCGGCGGGCCTGCCGTGATGAAATCTGCCGAGTTCGAGAGCAGCGCGTCGTTCATCACCGCGGGGCCGCCGATATTGATCCAGCGAACCTTCACGCCTGGCGCATGCTTTTCGATTAACCGGTATTTCTGCATCACCAGCAAGGGCAGAAATCCCAAGCCGCCCGCGCCCAGCGGAATGCGGACTTCGGCGACCTCGGCGTTCAGCAATGCCAGGGGCAGCAGGAACAGTAGAAGCAGCAAGCGCCCGGATGAGCCGGGGCGCGGCAGCCACGAGTGGCTGCGCCACGTTTGTCCGATTATCTTCCGCATGCGCCCGCAATCAATTCGTTGACATCGGGGAGCTCATCGATGCGCCAGGACAACCCGATGAGTTTCTCCACCTGCGCGACAGGAACGGCGACCACCGCCTGATCGCGGAACTTCTCTTCCAACTGCCGATCGCTCAGGGGCCGGTGAATATTGCCGAGAGACTTCTCGACGAACCGGCTGCGCTTCTCTCCGTTCGCCAATTCGATTTCAACGAACGCCTGATCCTCCATGATGGAAGGATCGCCGACCGCGGTCGCCAGTTCGCGCACGCGTTTGATCGCCGGATCGTTCACGGCTTCGTCCGTATATTCGCGAATGCCGGCCTTCCCGCGCACCAAACCGACCGCGGCCCCGTGATAAACGGAGAACTTCCCCTGCAGCCCTTTGATGATGTTGGTCTGATTGCAGAGATCCAGCACCAGCGGCGCGACGCGCAGCCGCACGGCGCGAATCGACCCCGGCGCGGGATGAAATTCATCGTGCAGCTGGATCGCGCCGTCGATCGTCGGGTGATTCACGATCCCGCAGGGAAACGGCTTATAAGTGTTGGCGCGCAGTTCCCATTCCGAGCCGAGGCCGTCGGTGATTTTCGCAAGATCGTATTGCGCGGCCTGCACAGCGGCAAATCCGCGCGCGCCTTCGATGCCATGCGCGCCCGCGGTGAACCCCACCTGCGCGAGCAGCGCGGAAGCATATCCGTTCTGCGCCGCCCGTCCGGGATGGAAAGACTTCGCCATCGACCCGAACATTTCGCGAATCCCCGCGGCCTGCGTTGCCGCAAGACCGATATTCCAGACCATCTGCGGCACGGAAAGCCCAAGCAGTCTGCCGATCGCCGCCGCCGCGCCGAAAACGCCCGCCGTTCCCGTGATGTGCCACCCGGCATCGTAATGCGCCGGATATACCGCGTTACCGATGCGCATCTCAGCTTCAAAGCCTGTGATGAACGCCTCCATGAAATCGCGTCCGCCGACGCGATTCGCGCTCGCATAAGCGAACAGCGCCGACGCGACGGGCGAAGTCGGATGCATGTAGTTTTTCGGCGTGGTGTCGTCGAAATCGTAGACGTGGGAGATGATGCCGTTCATCAGCGACGCGTGCAGAGGATCGAGGCGTTCGCCGCGCCCCAGCACGGAAGCGGTTGCGGGACCGGAGTAAGGCCCGAAAGCGCGGATGGCCAGATCGACTGCTTCGTCATGGCTGCCGCCCAACGCGCATCCGAGATAGTTGACGATGGCCCGCCGCGCCTCATGGCGAACATCGGCGGGCACACATTCGATTCGGTTCGCGACAATCCAGGAAGCGAGCGCTTCGGTCTCCGGCATCCCGTCCAGTTTATACGCCGGAAGTTTCGAGCACCCAAGCCTTGGGTAACGCTCCCTTGCGGTCGCGGCTCGGTAAGGGGTTGTTTTCCGAGCCGCGACCGCAAGGGGCGCTGTCCCGCGCCGCAATATCATTCGTGCGGCGCGGACGCGATGCGTTTTGCGCGTGTTCCTCAGAAGCGCTTATCACCGCGGCGGGATCAGTTTTTGAATCGCCTTCACCGTCACGTCCGCGCGGAACTCCATCAGCTTTTTTCCGTCCTCGACGGCCTTCGGGGTGTTGAGATCGATTCCATTCACCGTCGTCAGTTTCGCCTTAATGCGCTCGGGCAGACGCACGTCTTCGGGATTGACGACTATCGAGACCGCGTCGTAGGGGTAATCGTCGTGATAATGAACGCCCTCCGTCTTCTCGTGTACGCCGAGCACGTCCTGCTCGAACTTCACCAATGCCCGGTCGTCGTAATAGGCGGACACATAATAGGACGCCGTGCCCGATCCTGCCCACTTGTCCGCCAGCGCCCTGGCCACTTCCTGCGTTGGCTTCGCGTCCGCGCCGTGGTCGACCAGAAACAGAATATTTTTGAATCCCTGGGCCTTGAGGCTGGTCGCCTCATCGGTCAATACCGCCTTGAATGTATCCACAGTAACCGACACAGCGCCGGGGGTCGTGTTGCGCTCCAGATCCGGCGCCGGCGCCAGCGGCATAATCGGCGCGCATAAAGCGTTGCCGAGCTTGCGCGCGATCACGTCGCACATGGCTTTCACGGTGTTGTCGTGCTGGCTGACAACGATATATGGTCCGTTATCTTCCATGCCGCCGGCGAAAATCATGGCTGTGTTTTTCCCGGCCTTCAGCGCATCGCGGACTTCGAGCAGGGTCATGTCTTCGATCCACACCGTGTCGTGCGTGTCGATGGGCCGCGGCATCGCCGGCAAGGCCTGCCTTGCCGCCGCGGGCGCAGCGGGAGCCTGAGCCTGAAGCGCCAGGCAAAAGGCGAGCGCGGCGCAGCAGCAGGCGGCCAACCTGATTACTCTATGCATCGTTTCTCTCCTTCAGGAAATTCGGACAGGACGGCTACTGCTGACCCGCGGCAACGAAGCACGCCCATCCCGCCGGCAACAGAGCCGGCCCCCCTGAAATTTCCGCCCGCCACATTTCGACGGCCGCCGCGCACGGCCGCGCCGCACCATCACGTTGAAATCGCGCGTCGGTCCGTCGCGTTTTTCTTTTCCTGAACCACGGCGCAGCGCCATTCCCTTCCCTTCCCTTCCCGCAACACGATCGTGCGGTTCCACGCCGGGAAATCGCCGGCAGCGTATTGGTAACGATCAACCGCACTTCAGTTTCTCAATAACGGCAGCTTCAAATCGAA
Source organism: Bryobacteraceae bacterium (assembly GCA_030036985.1). Taxonomy (GTDB): domain Bacteria; phylum Acidobacteriota; class Terriglobia; order Bryobacterales; family Bryobacteraceae; genus BOG-234. The sequence continues at coordinate 1,395 of JASHSD010000789.1, read as the reverse complement.
CTTGCGCGCGGTCTCAACGGCCAGTTCGTAGCCCGCATCTGCATGGCGCATCACCCCGGTCGCCGGATCGTTGAAGAGCACTCTCTCGATTCGCTTGTCTGCCGCTTCCGTGCCGTCGCAGACAATCACGACGCCCGCGTGCTGCGAAAATCCCATGCCGACGCCGCCACCGTGGTGAAAACTGACCCACGTGGCGCCGCCCGCCGTATTCAGCAACGCGTTCAGCACCGGCCAATCTGAAACGGCATCCGAGCCGTCGCGCATGGATTCGGTCTCGCGGTTGGGGCTTGCCACCGAGCCTGTGTCGAGATGATCCCGCCCGATGACGATGGGCGCTTTCAGTTCGCCTGTGCGCACCATCTCATTGAACGCCAGGCCGGCCAGATGACGCTCGCCCAATCCAAGCCAGCAGATACGCGCGGGCAGTCCCTGAAAAGTGATCCGCTCACGCGCCATTTCCAGCCAGCGGTGGACCTTCGTGTTTTCGGGGAACAGCGACTTGATCTTCGCGTCGGTCTTATAAATGTCTTCGGGATCGCCCGAGAGCGCGACCCAGCGAAACGGGCCTTTGCCTTCGCAGAACAAGGGCCGGATGTAAGCGGGAACGAAACCGGGGAAATCGAAGGCGTCCTTCACTCCCTGATCGAGCGCGACCTGGCGGATGTTGTTGCCGTAGTCGACGACAGGCACTCCCATGCGGTGAAATTCCAGCATCGCGCTTACGTGGCGGGCGCAGGATTCAGCCGCGGCGGCGCGCAGGTCGGCGTGCCGGGCCGGGTCTTTCGCCGCAGCGTCCCATTCCTCGAGGCTCCAGCCGATGGGCAGATAACCATTGATCAGATCGTGCGCGGAAGTTTGGTCGGTGACGAGATCGGGCCGCAGTCCGCCGGCTTGAGCGCGCCGCGCCAACTCGGGAACGATCTCGGCGGCGTTGCCCAGCAGCCCGATCGAGACCACTTCGTGGCGTCCGCAATGGTATTTGACAAGGCCGAGGGCGTCGTCCAGATCGCGCGCCTGTTTGTCCAGGTAGCGCGTGCGCAGACGGAAATCGATGCGCGACTGGCGGCATTCGACCACCAGCGAAACCGCGCCCGCGAAGGTCGCGGCGAGCGGCTGCGCTCCGCCCATTCCACCCAAACCGGCCGTCAGTATCCAGCGCCCGGTCAGGTCGCCGCCGTAGTGCTTGCGGCCCGCTTCGGCGAAGGTTTCGTAGGTGCCCTGAACGATTCCCTGCGAGCCGATATAAATCCAGCTGCCCGCCGTCATCTGGCCGAACATCATCAGCCCCTTGCGGTCGAGCTCGTGGAATTTCTCCCAGGTCGCCCACGCCGGGACGAGGTTGGAGTTGGCGATCAGCACGCGCGGCGCGTCCGCATGCGTCTTGAAAACGCCCAC
>JASHSD010000788.1 GCA_030036985.1 Bryobacteraceae bacterium | reverse complement strand
GATCTACCGCATGGGCCTCGGCGCCAGCCGTTCCCAGGCGCGCCAGATCGTGCGCCACGGACACATTCAGGTCAACGGCCGCAAAGTCAACATCCCTTCGTTCCTGGTCAAACCCGGCGACGAGGTCGCGGTGCGCGAATCGAGTAAAAACAATCCCACGATTCTCTCCTCGCGCGACGCTACCGCCCACGCGCCGTCGCCTTCCTGGATGGATGTCGACCGCGACAATCTGAAAGGAAAAATCAACAGCACGCCGCGCCGCGACGAGCTGACGCAGATCCCGATCACCGAGCAATTGATCGTCGAGTTGTACAGCAAGTAATACAGGCTTCAGCCTGTATCGGTAGTAAAAAACCTGGCGTGCGCGGATTGAGATAAAGCCACGCCTTGATTGGAGTGAAAAAGAAAGCATGTTCAAGGGATTTCAAAAACCCAAACGTCTGGTCGCCAACACCGAGACCCTGACGGAGCGTTTCGGACAGTTCACCGCCCAACCGTTCCAGCGCGGTTTCGGCACCACCATCGGCAATTCGCTGCGCCGCGTGCTCCTGTCGAGCATCGAAGGCGCCGCCATCACCGCGATCCGCATTGAAGGCGTGGATCACGAATTCAGCCCCATTCCCGGCGTCGTCGAAGACGCCACCGACATCATCCTGAACCTTAAGCAGGTGCCGTTCAAGGTGATCGGCGAAGGCATCAAGACCGTTCGCCTCGTGGCGGACAAAGCCGGTGAGGTTTTCTCCGGACAAATCCAGACCGACGCCGACGTGGAAGTGCTCGACCGCAACCTGCACATCGCCACCGTCAGCGAAGGCGGCAAGCTCGATATCGAGATGCGCCTGAAGACCGGCCGCGGCTACGTCAACGCCGACAAGAATTTCGACGAAGACCTGGCCATCGGCTACATCCCGATCGATTCCGTGCATTCGCCGGTGCGCAAGGTGAACTTCACCGTCGAGGCCGCCCGTCTCGGCCAGATGACCGATTACGACAAGCTGACCATCGAGGTCTGGACGAACGGCGCCATCTCGCCCCAGGATTCGATCGGCCACGCCGCGAAGCTGCTGAAGGATCACATGACGATCTTCATCAACTTCGAAGAAGTCACCGAAGCCGCCGAAGAGCCCGCCGAGCGCAGTCTCGACCGCGTCAGCGATCAGCTCAACCGCAGCGTGGAGGAACTCGAGCTTTCGGTCCGCTCCTACAACTGCCTCAAGAACGCGGGCATTCAGACCATCGGCGAACTGGTGCAGAAGTCGGAATCGGAGATGCTGCGGACCAAGAACTTCGGCCGCAAATCGCTCAACGAAATCAAGGAAATCCTGCAGACCATGGGCCTGCAGCTCGGCATGAAGCCGGATGCGCACGGGCGTCTGATCGCGCCGCCGCCGCCGCTGCCGGGTTCCGTTCCGGAAGAAATTCCCGACGACGATCAGTTCGCTTAATTAACATTCCGCCGCGAGAGAAAGACCATGAGACATCGATTTGGCAACGCAAAACTGAAACGGGACGTCGGGGCGCGCAACAGCCTGCTCAGGAACCTGACCACCAGCGTGGTTCTGGAGGAGCGCATCATAACCACCATCCCCAAGGCGAAGGCGGTGCAGCCGATCGTCGAAAACATGATCACTCTCGCCAAGCGGGACACGCTGCACGCGCGGCGTCAGGCGGCTTCGTTCCTGAACACGCCGATATCGGTGAAGAAGCTGTTCGACACGCTCGGCGCCCGCTTCGGACAGCGCACTGGCGGCTACACCCGCATCACCCGTCTTGGCAACCGCCGCGGCGACGGCGCGGAACTGGCCATGCTGGAGCTGGTGGGCTCCGAGTTGGTCAAGCGCGCCGCCGAACGGGCGAAACGCAAGGAAGAGCGGCTGAAGGCGCAGCAGGAAGGCCGCGAGCCCGACGAAGAAGAAGGCAAAGAATAGCCGTATCTCAGTTATATTGGTTGCAGGTATGGCAGCGCATCCGATCGCTCCGCCGATGACTGCGGACGAATTCATCCGGCTCTACGGGGAAGAGGATGAAAATCGTCACGAACTCATCGACGGAGAAGTGTACGAGCGTCCTTTGAACGGTTACACACATGACAGGGTCAAGAACAATCTGAAAAAGTTGTTCGACCGGGCCGGCGTAGACGGCCATGGATTCGAATGCTGGGTAGAGCACGGCTTTCGGGTATCTGAGAAGGCCGCGATGATTCCGGATGTTGCGATCTTCCGTGCTGTGCGTCCTGAATACGCCAAACGAAATTCACCCAGCCCGCAAGCTCCCGAGATTGCTTTCGAAGTAGCTCTGAGCGATAGTTCGATAGTGCTTCAACGGAAGATCTCGGCTTATCTGCGGAATGGAGCGGAAGCGGTCTGCTACATCTTCCCCGATCTCAGGAAGGTCGTCGTCTACACAGCCCATGAATGGAGCGAACTGAGCGAAGGCGACCAGCTCGAATTCCCTACGCTTCTTCGCGGCATCGCCATCCCTGTTTCGGCGATTTTCGAAGACCTCTGAAATCCGACCCGCAATCGCCGCTCAAGGCGATAATGAATACAAGTCATGCCCGCCGAAGTCTGCGCCCAGTGCAACGGCACCGGATGGAAGATTGTGGAACGCGAGGAACTCTCCGGCGCTGTCCGCTGCGAATGCGCGGCCAACGGCCGCGCCGAGCGCCTCGAATCCGAATCGGCCATTCCTCCGCTCTACACCAACGCCTCGTTTGAAAATTTCCTGCTGCCGCGCGACAACCCGATCGCGTATCGCGAACTGACGGAGGTTTATCTCGCCGTCCGCGGCTTCGCCCGCGAGTTCCCCCACGGCAAAAAACCGGGCCTGCTGCTGATGGGCGACCCGGGAACAGGCAAAACCCACCTCGCCGTCGCCGCTTTCCGCGCCATCATGACCAAGGGATTCGAGGGTCTGTTTTTCGATTATCAGAATCTGCTCGATCGCATCCGCTCCGGATACGACCCCGCATCCAACTCCAGCGATCGTCACGCGTACAGCGAAGCCGCGGACGTTGACGTGCTGCTGCTCGACGATCTGGGGGCGCACCGCGTCACCGATTGGGTTGAAGACACGGTCACCTCCATCATCACTTCCCGATGCAACAACCGGAAGCCGCTGATCGCCACCACCAACCTCGTCGATCCCGACGCCGGCTTCACAACCTACCAACGGAACGCGGAAGGGAAGGTCGATTACCGAACCACGTTGATCGAACGTATCGGTCCGCGCGCCCGCTCGCGTCTATTCGAAATGTGCCGCGTCATCAAAATGCCGCTCGTCGAGGATTACCGCCTGCGCAGGCAGCCTCCGCCGCGGCGGGACGATTAATGATTCGCGCCGCCGCCCTCCTGCTCGTCTCGGCCGCGATCGCTCCCGCCTGGGTCGAGTCGGTCGAATTCCCCTGGAACGCCTGCCCCAAACCCCTTTGGGAACGCGAACTCATCTGGCTCAAGAACATCGGCATCACCCACGTCAGTCTGCCTCCGGCTCAGGATCCCGCGCAGTTGACCGACCTGATCCGCATCGTCCGCAACCTCAACATCGAAGCCGACCTCGAAGGCCCCGTACCGGATCAGCTGCGGCCGATGACGCGCGCCCATGGCGGTCCGCTGACCGATCCGCTGCCCGGAACCCCCATCCGCATTTCCGCACTTTCCAACAACGCGGTAATCCGCTCCCGCGAGCTCCTGATCGCCGGAACCGCCGCATTGATGTGGACCGACGTGCAGGATACATTGGGCCCCGCCGGCTATCGGCCGGGCGCCGTCAGCTTCACCGGTGACGAACGCCCCGCGACCGTTCCGCTGCGCCGCGGCGCTCAACTTTCGCTCTACTGGAGCAAAACGTTTCCGATGCTGCATCCACAGCCGGGCGCGGGCGTCCGCATCACCGGGACCGCGCCTCATCAGCCGACCCCGTCGGTCCGCCAGTTTGCCAACGGCAACGGCGCCTCGCTCGTATCGGTCGTAAACAAATCCGCTCGGCCGTGGACGGGCGATCTGAAAGTGTTCTACGGCGCCGCAAAGCGTGAGATCGCGATTCCCGTTGCGGTAGCGGCGCGCGACGCCCTCTGGCTGCCGGTCAACGTGCCTCTGACCGCCGGGCCTTTGTGCAAGGACTGCAGCGCCTTCGGCAACGCCGATCATCTGATCTACTCCACCGCCGAAATGACCGACATGGAATACGAAAACGGCATTCTGGCCATGGAATTTTCCGCGCCTTCCGGCGGCGAGGTGCTCCTGCAGCTCTCGCGCGAACCCTATGGACCTTTGGTCGCGGGCGGCAGGCCCGCGGACTTCGATTGGGACCCGCAGACTCTGCGCGCCCGCCTGAAGATTCCGCCGGGGAAGGGAAGTGGCGGCCACGTGCGCATCGGCCTCGCCATCGAACCACCCGATGAAACCGGCTTCTTCGACAGCCTGCGCGTGCTCCTGATCGGCGAGACCAACCACCTGACCGCTCAGTTTTCGTCGCAAGCGGTCGCCATGCGTTCGCGGCTGCGAATCGATCCCCCGTTTCCCGCCGAGCAAGTGGAGAGCAACGAGAGCAAGGAAAGCAAAGATCCCCTGAATCTGACGTACGACGTTAAGGTGCCGGCCACGGCCGTCGACGGCGATTCCGCGGAGTTGTCGATTGAAGCGGACGGAATCCGCATGAGTCACGCGCAGCCGCGTCTCGTGCGGCCCGTTGCCATGGCGTTTCCTGACGCCATCAACGTGCGTCTCGCGTCGAATTCATCTCTGCCTCTGTTTCCCGCGACCGTTTCGCTGAACCAGCGGACAGGCCGCGATCTGCTGGTCACGGTTCGGAACCGTGCGCCGGTGATCCGCAACTTCGAGCTGGAGCCGAAGGCCGAAGGTCTCGAGTTCTCGCCCCCGAAAATGCAGGTGGTGGTAGGAGCTTCGACATCGCGCGAGGTCTCGATTCGCGTATTCGCCAAAGACGCCGCGCCCGGCCTTCATCCCGGAACGGTAGCGATCACCGGGGCCGCGGCAGTCACGGAGCCGATCCAGTTCGTGGTCTATCCGCCGGGTGGCGCCATCGCCTTCTCGGCCGGCCCGTTTTCCCTGATTGAAAACGCGAAGTTCCGCGCCTCTTTTCTTCCGGGCCGATGGGTGGAACTCGTCAATAAGGACAACGACCAGAACCTGCTGATGAGCACCGGCATCCCCTTTACCCCGGGGAACATCGAGCCGAGCGGCGACTCCCTGGTCTTCGGCGAATCGAAGCGGACGGTTCGGCTGCCGGAACTCGAGGATCTCGCCACGCACGCCAGACGCGCCGCGGCCGATAATACGAAGTGAGCCATGCGACGTTCATTCCTCGTAATCGCTTTGTTGAGTCTCTGTTCGGCGGCCTTCGCGGCTGAACCGATTCGGGTCATGCTCCTCGATGGCGAGAGCGCCGGCCCATACCACGATTGGCGGGCCACCACGCCGCTGCTGAAGCGCGACCTCGAAGAGACCGGCCTGTTCCACGTGGATGTGGTCACCGCGCCCTCCTCGAAGAGCGGCGATCTGGCTTCGTTCCATCCGCGCTTCGCCGACTACAAGGCAATCGTATTCAATTACGATGCCCCCGACTGGCCCGCCGCGCTCAAGGACGAATTCGAAAAATACGTGCGCAACGGCGGCGGCATGGTCAGCGTGCATGCGGCCGATAACGCCTTCCCCGGATGGAAAGCATGGAACGAGATGATCGGCATCGGCGGTTGGCGCAACCGCACCGAAACCGCCGGACCGCTCTGGTATTTTCGCGACGGCAAGCTGGTATCCGACGACACCCCAGGCCACGCCGGCTCCCACGGCGCGCGCCTGCCCTTTCAGGTGACCACGCGCGATCCGGACCATCCAATCATGAAAGGTCTGCCTCCGGTCTGGATGCACGCCGGAGACGAACTTTACGCCACGTTGCGCGGCCCCGGCGCCAACATGACCGTTCTCGCCACCGCGCATTCGGAACTCTCGAATCACGGCACGGGCCGCGATGAGCCGATCCTGATGGTCCTGAGCTACGGCAAGGGCCGCATCTTCCACACCACACTGGGGCACGATGTTCCCGCGATCGAGTGCATCGGCTTCATCGTCACCTTCCGGCGCGGCGTTGAGTGGGCCGCGACCGGAAAGGTCACTCAGAAGGTTCCGGCGAACTTCCCCACGGCGGATAAGGTCAGCACACGCGAGTAGGAGATGCGGATATTAGCGGCGGCTCTCGCGATCACAATCCTGAACCCGCCTCTCATCCGCGCCCAATCTTTCGAAGTAGCCTCGATAAAGCACAGCACCAACTGCAACCCCAGCGACAACATCTACGGCACGCCGTTAAGCCGGTCCCCGGGGACCTTGACCCTGAACTGCGCTACCGTCGCGGGCCTCATCCTGGGAGCTTACAGCAGGTATGCCGGCGGCCATTTGAATTTCTCTTTGGCCCCGCCGGTTCAGGGCGGACCGTCATGGACCGATTCCGAGCGTTACACCATCAACGCGAAAAGCGCGGGACAGGAGAGCCAGGCCATCATGAACGGACCCATGCTCCAGGCGCTTTTGGGAGATCGCTTCGAGCTGAAGCTGCATCGTGAGACGCGGCAGATCCCGGTCCTGGCCCTGACCGCGGGCAAATCGGGAGCCAGGCTCAAGCCGTTCCAGGAGGGGTCATGCACTCCTGTCGAATACGGTCAGGTCCCGCAGCCTCTTTCCCCCGGACAGCCGCCTTTTTGCCAGAACCGGATCCGCAATACGACCGCAAATCAGCGGTCAATGCACATGCCGGGAGTAACCGTCACCACGTTCTGTGGCATGTTGAGTGTTGTACTCGGCCGCCCGGTCATTGATGAAACCGGGATCAAGGGGAGATTCGATTTCGATGTGGAGTTCGCTGTCGATCAGAGCACTCCGGGGTTCACGTCGGACACGCCACCCGCCGATCCCACCGCCGGCGTATCGATCTTCACCGCGGTCCAGGAGCAGCTTGGCCTCAAGCTCCAATCGACCAAAGGTCCCGGCGAGTTTCTGATCATCGACCATGTGGAGAGGCCGTCGGAGAACTGACCCGGAAACCCCGTTTACCAGACCGCTTTCGGATAATGCTGCCGGATCTTCTCATCGTGCGTGATGAGCGGCGCGTAGTGGTTCGATTTGGCGTGGGCGACGATCAGCAGATCGAACGGATCGCGCGTCCAGGTTTCGAACAAAGCCGTTTCCGTGAGATCCGCGAAGGAATGGTTGCAGACCGCGACGTCCAGCTGCGTCCGCATCTGTTTCGCCAGATCGCTCGGCGCCCGCAGGATCCTCCCGATCTGGTACAGAAAATTCAGTTCAATCAGCACCGCCGGGGAAATCAGCAGCGTATGTTCATTGATCGCATCGAGCGCCGGCGCGCTCAATTTGTCCGTCCTGTTCTCAGCTAACCAGACGACGACATGGGTGTCGAGGTAGGCGATCAAGCTTCAGCCCAGACCCTCTTCCGACCAATCTTCAAGCCATTCGGCCTGCATCTCGGCGAACAGTTCCTTGCCCGCCTGCTCCAGATCCACGCCCGGCGCCAGCGTCGGCTGCCCGACAAGATTTTCCAGTTTCGACTTCTTTTTTTCCGGCGACACTGTAAACACCACCCCCCGATAGACGAACTCTACCGGCACGCCCTTCAATGCTTTATCAGCCATATGAAAGAGCTCTTTGCGAAAGCTTGTTATGGTCTCTGCCACACCTCCATCATACACCATCCTGTACATTCCCACAAATTTTAATGTACGTCCCCTCCGACCGGAATTTCGTCTGCTTGTCCACCTATAATCGGTTCGAGTGCTGCACGAACTCTCGATCGAAGACTACGCCGTCGTGGAACGCCTCCGGGTGCGCTTTCACCCGGGCCTGAATCTGCTGACAGGCGAAACCGGCAGCGGCAAATCCATCGTCGTGGACGCCCTCGGCCTGCTCCTGGGCGGCCGCGCCTCGGCCGATATGATCCGCACCGGCAGGGATCGCGCCCGCGTCTCGGGCGTGTTCGAAATTGGCCCCGCGGGTGCGGAAATCCTGCAAAATGCCGGATTCGACCGCGAAGACGGCGATGCCGAACTGCTGCTTGACCGCGAGATCCAGTCGAACGGCAAGAGCCGTGTCTACGTGAACAATCGCCCGGCCTCGGTGGCGTTACTCAGGGAACTGGCGCCGCACGTGGGCGATATCCACGGCCAGCATGACCAGCAGCTTCTGTTTGAAGCCGCCGCGCAGATGACGATGCTGGACGCTTTCGCCCAAGCCGCCGCGCCGCGTGCGAAAGTCAGGGATCTCTTCGCCAAATGGAAGCGGATCGCCGCCGAGATCGAAGCCCTGGAGCATGAGGACCAGGAAAAGCTTCGCCTCCTCGATCTCTGGCAGTTCCAGCGCACCGAGATCGAAGCCACCGACCTTCAACTCGCGGAGGACGTCGATCTCGATGCCGAACGCCGCGTTCAACTCAACGCCGGCCGGCTGCTCGATGCCGCCGGCGCATCCTTTGAATCGTTGTACGAATCCCCGCAATCGGCCCTGACCCTCGTGCGCGCGGCGGCGAAGCGCTTCGACGAACTGGCGAAGGTCGACGATCAGATGGCCGCCATGCGCCAGGTCATCGAACCGGCGCTCATCGCGATTCAGGACGTGGCGTACTCGCTGCGGGATTATCTCGGCCGCCTGGAGGCCAATCCCGCGCGTCTCGAAGAGATCGAAACGCGCCTCGAAGCCATCGATAAACTCAAGCGAAAATACGGCAAATCGGTGGCGGAGATTCTCGCGTTTCATGAAGACGTCGCCCGCAAAATCGCCCAGGTGGAGAACGCCGGCGAGCGCCTCGAAGAGCTGAAATGCGAACGCACGAAGCTGGCGGCTGCATTCGAATCGGCGGCGGGCGAACTCTCGGCGCTGCGCAAAGCCGCGGCGCTCGACCTGTCAAAGCGCGTGGAGCGCGAACTCAAACCGCTGGCGATGGATCGCACCGTTTTCCGAATCGAAGTCGAACCAACGAACTGGTCGGAGACCGGCGCGGATCGCGTGCACTTTCTGGTTTCGCCCAACGCCGGAGAGCAGCCCAGGCCGCTCGATCGGGTAGCTTCCGGAGGCGAGCTTTCCCGCATTGCTCTCGCCCTGAAAACCTGCCTGATCGGCGGCGGGTCCTCGCCGGCCCGAACCCTGGTCTTCGATGAAATCGACACCGGCATCGGTGGCCGCGCTGCTGAAGGCGTAGCCCGCCGTCTGAAGGCCCTCGCTGCCGAAAATCAGGTGCTCTGCGTCACCCATCTGCCCCAGATCGCCTGTTTCGCCGACCACCACTACCGGGTCGGAAAATTCGATCGCGCCGGCCGGACCGTCGCCGATATCGAAGAACTCGACGCTGCCGCAAGCACCGAAGAGATCGGCCGCATGCTCAGCGGCCAAACTCTGACGCCGGAAGCTCTGCGCCATGCCGCCGAACTCCAGCGCGCCGCGCGGGCTTAATGAATCATTTAACATTAATCCGGTCCGAATCGGCCCAGTCCGATCTGACCCATCGCCTATAATAAAGCGTCACCCCTATGCATCAACAACTCACCGAAAGATCGGTCGATCTCGATCCTCGCGAAACCGCGGAATGGCTCGAAGCCCTCGACCAGATTGTCGAAGAAGCGGGATCCGACCGGGTCAACTTCCTCCTCGACAAGTTGATGGAACGCGCGCGCGAGAACGGGGTCAACGTCCCCATCCGCACCACAACGGACTACGTCAACACCATTCCGGCCGACGAAGATCTCCTTTATCCCGGAGACCGCGCGCTCGAGCGGCGCATCAAGAGCCTGACCCGCTGGAACGCCGCGGCCATGGTCTCGCACCAGAACAAATACGATGCGGGCATCGGCGGCCATATCGCCACTTACTCGTCGCTCGCCACCCTCCTCGAAGTCGGCTTCAACCATTTCTTTCACGGCAGCTATGGCGACCAGCCCGGCGACCTGATCTATTTCCAGGGCCATGCCTCGCCCGGCGTCTACGCCCGCGCCTACCTCGAAGGCCGCCTCACCGAAGAACACCTGAATAATTTTCGCCACGAACTGCGCGAAGGACCAGGCCTTTCGTCCTACCCGCACCCCTGGCTGATGAAGGATTTCTGGCAGTTCCCGACCGTCTCCATGGGACTCGGGCCGATCAACTCCATCTATCAGGCGCGCTTCATGCGCTATCTCGAAAGCCGCGGTCTCATCGCGCCCTCCGCGCGCAAAGTCTGGGCCTTCCTCGGCGACGGCGAAATGGACGAGCCCGAATCCACCGGCGCCATCGGCGTTGCCGTCCGCGAAAAGCTCGACAATCTCATCTTCGTCATCAACTGCAATCTGCAGCGGCTCGACGGACCGGTGCGCGGCAACGGCAAAATCATTCAGGAAATGGAAGGCCTGTTCCACGGCTCCGGCTGGAACGTCATCAAGTGTCTCTGGGGCTCGGATTGGGACCCGCTCTTCGCAAAAGACACCAGCGGACGCCTCGTTCAGCTCATGAATGAGTGCGTCGACGGGGAATACCAGTCTTTCAAAGCGAAAGGCGGCGCTTACGTCCGCAAGGAATTTTTCGGACGCTATCCCGAGACGGCGAAACTCGTGGAAGACATGACCGACGAGCAGATCTTCAGTCTGCACCGGGGCGGTCACGATCCTTTGAAGGTCTACAACGCCTATAAACGGGCTACTGAACACAAGGGCGGCCCCACCGTCATTCTCGCCAAGACCGTCAAAGGTTACGGCCTCGGTTCCGAGTTCGAAGCGCGCAATCCAACCCACCAACAGAAGAAGCTGAATGAGGATACCATCGCCTATTTCCGCAAGCGCTTCGAGATTCCCATTCCCGACGAAGCCGCACGCGACGGCGCTCTTTATCGTCCGCCGGAATCCAGTTCCGAAATAGCCTACATGCATGAGCGCAGGCGCGTTCTGGGCGGCTATTTACCCGTTCGCAAACCCGCGCCGCCAAGCGTCAAAGCGCCCGGACCCGAGATCGTGGACGAGTTTCGCTCCGGATCGAAAGAGCCGCATCCTTCCACCACGATGGCGTTCGTGCGCCTGCTCCAAAAGCTGATGAAGCTGCCGGAAATCGGCAGGAAGATCGTGCCGATCATCCCCGACGAGGCGCGCACCTTCGGCATGGAATCCATGTTCCGTTCCTTCGGCATCTACGCGTCGGGCGGCCAACTCTACCGGCCTCACGATGCCGACGTGCTGCTCTACTACAAGGAAGCGAAGGACGGCCAGATCTTCGAGGAAGGCATCACCGAAGCCGGCTCTATGGCCGAATTCACCGCGGCCGGCACCGCCTACGCCAACTATGGCGTGGACTCGATTCCGTTCTTCATCTACTACTCGATGTTCGGTTTTCAGCGCGTCGGCGACCTGATCTGGGCCTTCGCCGATTCCCGCGGCAAGGGCTTCCTGATGGGCGGAACCGCCGGGCGCACCACGCTTTCCGGCGAAGGCCTGCAGCATCAGGACGGCCATTCCCTTCTGCTCGCCAGCACGGTACCCACGCTCGCCGCCTACGATCCCGCTTACGCTTACGAGATCGCGGTTATCGTGCGCGACGGCATCCGCCGCATGTACGAAAACCGCGAGGACCTTTTCTACTACCTCACCGTCTACAACGAAAATTATCCGCAGGCCGCGATGCCGGAAGGTTCCGAAGAAGGCATTCTCAAGGGTATTTATCTCTTCCGCAAGTCCGATTTGCCCAAGGCGAAAGCCCGCGTGCAATTGCTGGGCAGCGGCCCGATTCTGAACGAAGCCCTGAACGCGCAGCAGATCCTCGGGGAGAAATACAACGTCGCCGCCGATGTCTGGAGCGTCACCAGCTACAACGAACTGCGCCGCGAGGCGTTGAGGACGGAGCGCTGGAACCGCCTCCATCCCGCCGAGACCGCGCAGATTCCCTACGTGCAGCAGGTGCTTGGTGACACGGAAGGCCCGATCGTCGCGGCGTCCGATTACATGAAAGCCGTGCAGGATCAGATCGCGCCATGGCTGGCGGGAAGATTCCTGGCGCTCGGCACCGACGGCTTCGGCCGTAGCGAAAACCGGGAGCATCTGCGCCGCCATTTCGAAGTGAATGCCCCATCGATCGCCGGCGCGGCATTAGCGAAACTGGCGCGCGAAGGCAAGTTCGACGCAAAGAAAGCGGCGAAAGCCCTCGGCGAACTGGGCATCGACACTGAAAAAACAGACGCCGCCATCGCCTGACCCTTTCTTGGGGGGCGGTCCCCCGGACCGCGGCGGACGCCTTCGTCCGCCCGGTCGATGAGTGTCTGCGCCATAGTGGTGAAGACAGCCTGTCGAACGGAGTCGTGGCGCAGACGCTCGCGTCTGCCGCACCGGCACTCGTGCCGGTGCTTTTGGGCTTGAGTATGGTTTTGGGGGGCGGTCCCCCCGCACCGCGGCGGACGCCTTCTTCCGCCTGGCCGGTGATGGGACGGCGCTGATTGTACAGGCCAAGCCGGGTTCACAAATCCCAAAAATAAATTTCAGCCCGCCCGATCAACAAGTTAGCGACCGATCACCGCTCTCTCCGCACTCCCTGCTCAACCGCCTGCTGTACTCTCCAATCGAGAACCAGGTCGGAGCCCATGACCCGATCTGGTCGCTAAGCCGTACAGTCCTCGAGGCTCTGGTCGCGGTGAATGCATCAAACATGGGCGGCAGGCGCTCCCCGTAATCGGCGCTCCCGGATTCGGTCCGGGTAACCAACTGATTTGGGGCGCCCCGAAAATTTCTTAGATAATTCTTCTGTAATCTCTTCGGTTGTAGGGCAG
>JASHSD010000787.1 GCA_030036985.1 Bryobacteraceae bacterium | reverse complement strand
AACAGCGTATTCTGGCATTCCATCTACTCCACCATCATCGCCGTGGCGCTCTCGATCGTCGCGGCGCCGGTGATGGTGGTGCTGGCAATTATCGTCAAGCTCACGTCTCCGGGCCCCATACTGCACCGCCAGGTGCGGGTCGGCCTCAACGACACGCAATTTACGCTGTACAAGTTCCGCTCGATGTATGTCAATGCCGAGGCCGCGACCGGCGCGGTCTGGGCGCAGAAAAACGATCCGCGCGTCACCAAACCGGGCCGCTGGATGCGCCGCCTGCGCCTCGACGAACTGCCCCAGTTGCTCAACGTGCTTCGCGGCGACATGTCTCTGGTGGGTCCGCGTCCGGAGCGCCCGGAATTCGTCTCGACGCTGGAGAAACAGATTCCCTACTACAGCTACCGGCATTGCGTGAAACCGGGCATCACGGGATGGGCTCAAATCAATTACAAATACGGGGACACGCTGAACGACGCCATCATGAAGTTCGAGTACGATCTCTACTACATCAAGAACCTCGCGGTATCGCTCGACATGTTTATTCTGTTCCACACTCTGAAAGTGATGCTGTTCTCGGAAACTGGCCAGTAAATCCGTGCCGAAACGGGAAACGGGATCGTTCCGAGCAATGGGATCGTTCTGAGCAATGGGATCGTTCTGAGCCGCGACCGCGAGGGAGCGGTTGATCGCTCCTTTGCAGTCGCGGCTCGGAAAACGCCGTTTACGTACCGGAAGCGCTACTCCTCCGCACATCATTCGTCCCGTCCGGGCTCCACTGGAACGCCGTGTGCAGGATAAAGAATGAAAGGCGCTGATTATGGACCTCCAACAATTCTTCGGCAAAACCGTTTTGATTCGCCTCACGGAAGATGGCGAAGGATTCGTGTCCACAGTCCGCTACGGACCTCTATACGGGAATTCGACAACCTGGATGATGGGACCCGCCGGGGAAGCAAATCGCGAACCCGTTCCCGACGATTCGTTCTATTCGGACGAGGAATGATCGGAATCGGCCATATTGCAGCATCTGTTGCCATGACGCCGCTGATCCGGCTCAGGCGGCTCTCCGAACCCGCTGAATCAGGCGCTCGATGAGATGGATGCTGCGGTGCATTTCATCCCGATATTCTCTGTGAAACGCATGGCTGGATAAGCTCGAACGAAATGAGTCCCGCCCCTTCCGCCACGGATCGCCACGCCGCCTACAACAAAACCCGCCTCTTCGTGGTCAGCCTTCTCGCGCTTTTCACAGCCGGTGGCGCGGCGTCCCTTCGCTCCAACATCGCGAGCGATCTCCAGCGCATCTTCTTCGATCCCATCGATAAAGCCCACTCGGCTGAGATGATCGGCTCGGTTCTCGGCGTGCCGTTCCTCGGCTACGCAATCACCATCGCCGTCGGTAGTCCGCTGCTGGACGCCATCGGGATGGGCGTCCTGCTGCCCATGTCCGGCGCGCTGTTCATCGCGGGGTCGCTCATCATCCTTTTCGCCGGCAGCGTGAGCGAGGGCGCGGGCGTCTACACCACCATCTGGATCGGCGCGGTCGTCACCGGTATCGGCTGGGGCTTGGTCGAAACGGTCATCAATCCGCTGACCACCACTCTCTACCCCAAAGACTCCACCGCGCGCCTGAACACGCTGCACGCCTGGTGGCCCGGCGGACTCATCACCGGCGGACTGCTCGGCATCGGCATGGGCGCCGCGGGTTTCGGCTGGCAGGCCAAACTGGCCGCGGTCATGCTTCCGGCAGCTCTGGTGGTCATTCTCTGCATGGGCGTGAAATTTCCGCCCACCGAGCGGGCGGCATCCGGCGTGCCCGCCCGCGCCATGTTCCGGGAACTGCTGAAGCCGATGTTCCTGGTCCTGTTCAGCTCCATGTTTCTCACCGCCGCTTCGGAGCTAGCGCCTGGCCAATGGGTTGATCTCGCCCTAACCCGCACCGTCGGGATGCGCGGCATTTGGCTGCTTATTTACGTCAGCGGACTCATGTTCGTCATGCGCCATTTCGCCGGCCCGATGGTGCACAAGCTCTCGCCCGCCGGTCTGCTGTGGTGTTCCTGTCTGGCCGCGTCGATCGGGCTGATTGCGCTCAGCGTGGCGAATTCGCCCATCACGGGCCTGCTCGCGGCGACCGTCTGGGGCACAGGCGTCTGCTACATGTGGCCGACCATGCTGGCCACGGCCGCCGAGCGTTTCCCGCGTGGCGGCGCGCTGCTGATCGGCATGATGGGAACGGCCGGAACTCTGTCGAACTATTTCGTACTGCCGCTCATGGGCAGGGTCTTCGACGCGAAGAAGGTGGAACTGGCGGGTGGAACCGCGGCTTTCAACGCGCTGCAGGCCGGTACGGAACTGGAGCGCGTGCTCGGCATCGCCGCGCAGACCTCGTTCCGCGCGGTGGCCGTTCTGCCGGCGGTGCTTTTGCTCGTTTTCGGGGCCATCTGGTGGCGCGACCGGGCGGCCAGACGCGTCTGAAATTAAATTGAGAAAATAACCCCGGCCCGGGCACCATCACCCGCAGAGACCGTTCAATTCGGATCCCTCCCGAGCTGCGAGGAGTCGTCTCCGAAATCGGTATAAAACGTGCAAGTCAACGGGTAAATA
>JASHSD010000786.1 GCA_030036985.1 Bryobacteraceae bacterium | reverse complement strand
TGTATCTTTTCCTGCTCTCCGGCGCCGGTTGGATTCGTGTTTCGTCGGCGATTCCCATCGCGGCTCCTGTCGCTCCCAGCATCAGTCCGGAGGTTCACGCGGCGGATTGGTACGAGCGCGAAGCCGAAGATCTCTTCGGGATCGTGTTTGAGCATCACCCGCGGCTCGGCGATTTCATTCTTCACGATCAGGTTTGGCAGGAAGGGGTCGCGCCCATGCGGCGAGCCTTCGACTTCCGCCAAACGCGCTTCGATCGTCGTCCGAATCAGGATTGGCGCCCCACGCTGGTGCTCAAGGATCCGGGCGCGTTCGCAATGCCTGTGGGGCCGGTATATGAAGGTGGTCTTGGGGAATCGGTCCACTTCCTGCTGGAAACGGTCGGTGAGGATGTGATCCGGGCCGCGCCGCGGCTCTTCTATAATTACCGCGCGGTCGAAAAGATTGCGGAGGGGAAGACCGTTTCCGAAGGTATCCTGCTTGCCGAGCGTTTTGCGGCCAAATCCGCCTTCGCTCATTCCTTGGCCTATTGCGAAGCGGTAGAGAAAACCGCGCAAATTGAGATTCCCGGCAGAGCCGTCTGTTTGCGCGTTGTGCTCGCCGAGCTTGAACGATTGAGACACCACGCCGGCGCGATCGAAGGCATCTGTCAGTCGACCGCGCTGAGTGTTTCCGAGGCTCACGCAGCCATCGTCGAAGAGGAGTTGCTGCGGGCCTCCTGCAGCTTCGCCGGCCATCGATACCTGTTTGGGTTGAACACGCCCGGCGGATTGCGGCGGGATTTCGATGCGGCCGATTGCCGTACGCTTCTATCCGCCGTCGATAGCGCCGTGTCGCAGTTACGCCGGCTCGAAGACCGGCTCCGATATACCAGCAGTTTTCTGGATCGCCTGGAAGACGTCGGGGCCATTACGCCCGAGGCGGCGCGCGATCTGGATCTCGTCGGGCCGATCGGGCGCGCTTCCGGTGTCGGCGCAGACATGCGAAAGGTCTGCCCCTATGCCGGATATAAGGCGTATGCATTCGAGACTCCGACCGAGACGGAAGGCGATGGCTACGCGCGTCTGCGCGTCCTCTTTTTCGAGGCAAGACAATCCGCAAGCCTGATTCACCAGGCCATTGAATCTCTGCGGCCAGGACCGGTGTATGCCGAATTCTCGCGGCCGAATCCGGGGCCGGCTTTGGGATGGGTTGAAGCGCCGATCGGAGCTGCCCTGCATTGGCTGAGATTTGACGACGAGGGGCGAATCAACCGCTACCGGATTCTCTCGCCCTCATTTCGAAACTGGCTTGGATTACACCTGGCTGTCGAGAACTTCGCCTTTCAGGATTTTCCGATTATTCTGGCCACGTTCGCGCTGTCGGCAACGGAGTGCGATCGCTAGGAGTCCGACATGGCATTTTGGTTTTGGTACGGGCTGAAAAACGGAGTGCAATCGACGCGCTACCCGCACGCGCCGGAGTCGGCGCCCGGAGTTTCTCCTGGCAGGCCCTGCAAAACACTTTTCGCGGATGCGACCGAGGCTGCACGGGCAGCGGCTAACTGTCCGGTAGGCGCCATAACGGCTGACGGCAGTCTGGCCAAGGTCGACTTCGGGAAATGCATATTCTGCCAGCGCTGCCATTTTGGAGCGCCCGACCGATTGCATTGGGAGTCGGGCTTTGAATGGACCCAAGCGCACTCTTCCGATTTCGAATACGAGCCTCTCTCCCGCGGCTTTTCGCATTCGCTGCACGTCACTGTCGTCGACGCCGGAGACTGCGGCGCCTGTCTCAACGAAGTCAAGCAGCTCAACAATCCGCTTTACAACATGCACCGCCTCGGCATCTTTTTCACGCCCACACCACGAGCGGCCGATGTCCTCCTGGTAGTTGGGCCGGTGAGCGAAAACATGCGCGGACCGCTCCTGAAAACGTATGAAGCGATGCCCGATCCGAAGCGCGTAGTGGCCGTCGGCGCCTGCGCCATTACAGGAGGGATTTTCGGGCGCAGTTTCATGTCCGCCGGAGGCGTTGGCTCCGTGCTCCCGGTAGATCTGGATATTCCGGGCGACCCTCCGCCGCCTCTGGCGATTCTGCATGGATTGCTGGCTGTAACAGGCCGGAGGCGGCTGTCTGCACCGGATGCCGGCGCGAGTGAGGTTCCGCGATGACCGGCTGGATCGGCGCCGCGCTCCTTTTGTTCTTTGTCTTCTGCGCGTGCGGCGTGGTCTTATCCGCTCTGGCCGGCCGATATGCGGCATTGGTGCATGCTTGGGCGGGAACGCTCTGTTCCCTGCTGTTGATGGCTGCCGGGGCAATCCGTCTGGTCGGCGGGCAGGATTTCGACATAGCTTTGTGGCCGCTGAACGGATGGGGATCTCTTTCGCTGCATCTCGATGCATTGTCCGCGATATTTCTGTTTACCGCCGGGCTTGTGCATCTGTCCTGCTCGTTTTTCGCTCCCGATTACCTTTTGCATTACTTCAGGAATCGCTATCCCGCCGGAAGATATGGCGCTCTTCACTTTC
>JASHSD010000069.1 GCA_030036985.1 Bryobacteraceae bacterium | reverse complement strand
GCGCCCTCCTGCTGGTATCGCTTCAGCCACAGATGCCCTGTCTGCCGGCTGATGCCAAACTCGGCGGCAAGTTCCTTCAGCGGCTTCTCGCCGCGGCTCGCCGCCACCGCAAAACGCAATCGTTCCTCTGACACATCCGATTTCCGGAATGGCACCCTTTCTGTCCAGCGCTCCTTTGCGCTTTTTCAGTGTCAAGGTTGTCCCGGAACAAAATGTCAAGGATGTCATGAGGCTGAACAACTAAAGTCGCGTCTCGACGCCGGGCGAAAGCCCGGCGGCAGGGCCGAAGCCCTGGCCCCACGTTAGTGTGCGCGGTCGATTTCCTGCTGGACCGCCATTTCCACGCCGGCGGGCGTCAGCGGCAGCGCCACCAATTCGCGCTCCAGTGCCAAGCGAAGCACTTCATCCATGTGATCCACGAAGTGAAGCTGCATCAGATTGCGGATGTAATCGGGGATATCCGGAAGGTCCTTCTGGTTGTCCTTCGGGATGATCACCTCGTTGATGCCGTGACGATGGGCGGCGAGCAGTTTCTCTTTCAGTCCGCCGATCGGCAGAACCTTGCCGCGCAAGGTGATTTCGCCGGTCATGGCGACATCGCCGCGCACCGGAATCTTGGTCAACGCGCTGCAGATGGTAGTCGCGATGGTGATGCCGGCGGAAGGTCCGTCCTTGGGAATCGCGCCTTCGGGGATGTGCAGGTGGACATCGAGGTTGCGATAGAAATCGCGCGCCAGACCAAGCGTCAGGGCGCGCGAGCGAATGTAGCTGAACGCCGCCTGTGCCGACTCCTGCATCACGTCGCCCAGCTTGCCGGTAACGGTCAGCTTACCTTTGCCTTCCATCAGAATGCATTCGGTGGTGAGGATCTGGCCGCCGACTTCCGTCCACGCAAGGCCGGTTGTGGCGCCGATCTCGTTCTGGCGGTCGGTGGTGGAATCGCGGAATTTGGCCGGGCCAAGAAGTTGGGTGATCTTATCCGCATTGACAACGGTCTTCTGCTTCTCGCCCTCGCCTACGATCTTGCGAACCACCTTGCGCGCCACGTTGCCGATCTCGCGCTCCAGATTGCGGACGCCGGATTCGCGCGTGTAGAACTGAATGAGAGTGGAAAGGCCGTCATCCTTGAATTCGATGCGGTTCTCGTCGAGCCCCGCTGCCAAGGTCTGCTTCTTCACCAGGAAGCGCTTGGCGATTTCGAGTTTTTCCAGTTCGGTGTAACCGGAGAGCCGGATGACTTCCATGCGATCCTGCAGCGCAGGCGGGATGGTATGCAGCACGTTCGCGGTCGCGATGAAGAACACCTGCGAGAGATCGTATTCAACGTCGAGGTAGTGATCGACGAACATGTAGTTCTGTTCCGGATCGAGCACTTCGAGCAGGGCCGAAGACGGGTCGCCGCGGAAATCGGTCGACATCTTGTCGATCTCGTCCAGCATGAAGACGGGATTACGCGTGCCGGCCTTCTTCATCATCTGAATGATCTGGCCGGGCAGAGCGCCGATGTACGTGCGGCGATGGCCGCGGATCTCGGCTTCATCGCGCACGCCGCCGAGCGACATACGCACGAACTTGCGGCCGATGGCTTTCGCGATGGACATGCCGAGCGAAGTCTTGCCCACGCCCGGAGGTCCGACAAACATCAGGATCGAACCCTTGGGGTTCTTCACCATGCGGCGCACGGCGAGAAATTCGAGAATGCGCTCCTTGATTTTTTCGAGGCCGTAGTGGTCGGATTCGAGCACGTCTTCGGCGAACTTGAGATCGCGGATTTCCTTCGAGCGCTTCTTCCACGGCACGGCGAGCAGCCAGTCGAGGTAGTTGCGGGAGACGGTGGATTCGGCCGACATCGGCGGCATGTTCTCCAGCCGCTTCAGTTCCGCCATTGCCTTTTCGAGGCCATCCTTCGACATGCCCGAAGTCTCGATGCGCTTCTTCAGCTCGTCGATTTCGCTTTTCTCGCCGCGACCCAGTTCCTTCTGGATCGCCTTAATCTTCTCGTTGAGGTAATACTCTTTCTGCGCCTTCTCCATCTGGCGCTTCACGCGGCCCTGAATGGTGCGGTCCACGTTTAGTTTCTCGATTTCGATATCGAGCATCTCGGCGACGCGGGTGAGGCGGTCGATGGGATCGAAGATTGCGAGCAGCTCCTGCTTCTCTTCGACTGTGAGCTGCAGGTTGGCGCCGACGGTATCCGCCAGTTTGCCCGCGTCGTCGACGCGGATGGCCGCGACCATCGTTTCGTAATTCAGGTTCTGGCTGAGCTTGACGTACTGCTCGAACAGCGAAGTCACACGCTGCGTCAACGCTTCCAGCTGCGGGCCCGACTCGACCTTGAAATTGAACGTGCGCACGACCGAGCGGAAGAAGCCCTCGTCGTCGGTCACTGACACGACCTTGGCGCGCTCGACGCCCTCCACCAGCACCTTGATATTCCCGTCGGGCAGTTTCAGGCTCTGTACGATTTTGACGATGCAGCCGACGTCGAAAATCTCGCTGGGGCTGGGTTCGTCGGTCGAGGCGTCGTGCTGCGTGGCGAGGAAGATCATCTTGTCGCCGGCCATAGCGTCTTCGAGCGCGCGCACGCTGGATTCGCGGCCCACCACAAACGGCGTCATCATATACGGGAAGATGACGACGTCCCGAATAGGCATCATGGGTAAACGTCGGGTGTCGGATTTTTCTCTCGAGGTAAGCATGTTGGACCGCTACGTTCTTTATTGTACGGCCAAGCGATCTGCCGGCCGCTAGCCGGCCTTTTCGAGCAGGGTAACGCTGATTTTCTGCGTGAGCACCATCTCGCGCGTGACCTGAAATTCCTTAACCTTTTTGTAAGAGGGCAGGAAGTACATCAGGTCAAGCATCAGGTCTTCGAGGATCATGCGCAGCCCGCGGGCGCCGACTTTGCGTTCGAGCGCGAGCGCGGCGATGGCGTCGAGGGCATCGTCGGAGAAACGCAGGCGGACATTCTCGTATTCGAACAGCCGCTGGTACTGTTTGATGATGGCGTTCTTCGGCTTGGTCAAAATCTGGATGAGAGCCGATTTGTCAAGGTCTTCAAGGCTGGCGACTACCGGCATGCGGCCGATGAACTCGGGAATGAAGCCGTATCTGATCAGATCGTGCGGCTGGAGATGCCGCAGCAGATCGAGATCGCGGCGATCACCGATGCCGACGGTCTTCGGGGTTTCCACCGGCTTGGCTTCGCGCGCGCCCTCGTCGGCCATGAATCCGATCGATTTCTTGCCGACGCGGCGGCTGATGATCTTTTCCAGACCCACAAAGGCGCCACCACAAATGAAGAGGATGTTCGTGGTGTCGATGGGCGTGAATTCCTGGTGCGGGTGTTTGCGACCACCCTGCGGCGGCACATTCGCGATGGTGCCTTCCAGAATTTTCAGGAGCGCCTGCTGCACGCCTTCGCCGGAAACGTCCCGCGTGATCGAAGGATTCTCGTCTTTGCGGCAGATTTTGTCGATTTCGTCGATATAGATAATGCCCTGCTGGCAGCGCTGCACGTCGCCGTCGGCCGCCTGAAGGAGCTTCAGGATGATGTTTTCGACATCCTCGCCGACATAGCCAGCTTCGGTGAGGGTGGTAGCGTCAACGATGGCGAAAGGCACGTCGAGGATACGCGCCAACGTCTGCGCCATCAATGTCTTACCGGTGCCGGTGGGGCCGATCAGGAGGATATTCGACTTCGCCAGCTCGATTTCCGAATTCCGCATCCGGTTCATGTGGATGCGCTTCGAATGGTTGTAAACAGCGACGGCGAGCTTCCGTTTGGTGGCCTCCTGGCCGATGACGTATTGATCGAGAAAATCTTTTATTTCCAGCGGCTTGGGAATTTTATTGGCGCCGGCCGTGGTGGGCTCGGGCTTGTCGTCCTCCAGGATGGAATTACAAACGGCAATACATTCGTCGCAAATGTACGCCCGTGGATAATCGCTTGGGGACGAGATCAGCTTACCGACAACATCCTGACTTTTATGGCAGAAGGAACAGCGGAGCGTTTCGTCGGAACCGGCGCGCTTCAAACAATACTCCTCACGGTTATTCCATTATCTCCCGATTACGAGGCGGACGCAATGGAGTTTAAGTCGAAGCCGAAATCAGGCGGAAGCTTCCATCGGTTCCAGTTGCTCTGCGCGCATGAAATGGTAGCGATCCATGGTGACGGCGACTTCGAACTCGCCCTCCGCCGGTTGCGCGGGTTTCCCGTTGCGAAGGACCTTGCCGAGACATCGTATGCGGACCGGGGGGTGGCTTCCGGACAAGGTGATCAGGTACTCGATGCGGTCGCCGACCTCAAGTTCCGCGGGCGAAAGGAAGCAGACGCCGCCGGAACTGATGTCGCGCGTTCTCTCGGTGCGATTGACCTTCTGGTCGCCGACTTGGACAATCTGCAGCGGAAGCTGCATGCGGTAGCGCTGAGTACGCCTCTGTTCCAAGGAACCACTGTATAGATACCCACTAAACGAAGGCAATAATAGTACGTACTATACTTTTTGATACCGTTAACCTTCGTCAATTGTAATAGCCCGGTAGATTGTGCAGCCGTCTTCGCGACGCACCTCGTAATGCACGAGCAAGTCGACAATGGCGTCCCGCCGGGGAGCGCGCAGGCGCACGAGTTTTTCCACCGCTTCGACCGAATCGGTTTCGTTCATGCCATAGCCATACACCCGGATTCGGGCGCGGCGCGGACGGCGGCGGCGCAAATCACAGATTTCAGGCGCAAATTAGGTGGAAGTTTCCTGTGACCGCGATTCCCACGGTTGCCGGTTGAGTATATAATCGCCGCAGGATGTCGAACGGATTTGGGTTCGTATTTTCGTTTTCGATGGTCGCGTTCGCAGGCAGCGCCTGCGGTCAGTGGCTGAACTACCCCACCGCCGGAATTCCCCGCACACCCGACGGGAAGCCCGACCTGACGGCCCCGGCGCCGCGCACGGCGGAGGGCAAACCCGATTTGTCGGGCCTGTGGCATCAGCCGAACGGCGTCAAGTACACCATCAATTTAAACGCGGACCTGAAGCCCGGCGACGTCGAAATGACCCCGTGGGCGGCGGCGATTTACAAACATCGCCAGGACACGTTGAGCAGGGAAGATCCGGTCGGGCATTGCAACTTCCCCGGCGTGCCGCAGATGAACGCGGTCCCCTATCCCTATAAGATCATCCAGCGGCCGGACAGCGTGGTTATCCTTTACGAAGCGCTGGCGACCTTCCGGCAGATTTTCACCGACGGCCGGCAACTGCCCAAAGATCCGAACCCGACGTGGTTCGGCTATTCGGTCGGGAGATGGGACGGCGACACGCTGGTGGTCGATTCGTCGGGCTTCAACGATCGCTCGTGGATCGATACCGGAGGGCATCCGCATTCCGAAGAGATGCACACGACGGAGTATTACCATCGCCGGGACTTCGGACACATCGATTACCGCGTCACGATCACCGATCCGAAGGCATACGTCAAGCCGTGGACTGCGGCGTATGAGATCCGGCTCATGCCGGATACGGAGCTGATGGAATACGTCTGCGGCGAGAACAATAAGGATCTCGCTCACCTCGTGGGGAAGTAAGCGGCGCCTGGGCGTGAAAATCGGTACGGCGCCCGCGCCCTCAGCCGGTCCGGTCCAGACCGCTGGTGTGTTCCCGAACAGGCCGACGGGGCGCCGGTCGCGGGCCGGCATAGGCGTTAAAATAACGCTCTACATAATAAGGTCATCTGCTGCAGATCGTGACTGGCAAGGCGGCGGTTTCGCGGGGAGTTGCGCAAGCGGTCAAGGTTGTCATTATCTCGGATTACCCGGGGTTCGTCACTACTTCGGTAGTTTGAAGCTGTTTTGACGTGGGTGGCGGAGTTAACTGCCGGAGGCTCAGCGGAGGTTTCTGCAAACAGTGATGTAGTGCAGACCTGCCCTCTTGAAGGCAGGCTGGAGACATGACACGATCAGCTCAGAATGTTTCTGCGCGCGAATCATCGCGGCAAGGATGGCAAG
>JASHSD010000785.1 GCA_030036985.1 Bryobacteraceae bacterium | reverse complement strand
AGGGGCTGCGCATCTCGAATTTCCTGGCCCCTATGCCATCGGCCGATCCGATGGCGCCCTACGCGCGCAAGCTCGAGCTCCCGAAGCTGCCGGGCAGCATGCGAGTGGGGAAGGATCGCGGCGGGGATGTCCACATGGCGATGGACGATGCCGGCCCGTTCCCCTATCAGGGATACATCGGGCAGGGGCCTGGAAGTTTCAGTCTGTATTTCCCTGGCTACCCGTATCTTTCGATCCTTGCTCAGCGCTCGGAATTTCGGAATCCCACCGAGACCCATGCGAAGGACATGACGCGCGAGTGGATCGAATTCACGAGCCGCGGGGCCTCGAAGAAGTCTAAGAAGATCAAAGAAATCGAGGATCGGTTCGAGGAGCTGCAGATCCAGGCGATCATCCGCAAATCGCTCATCCATGATGGATTCTTCGGGGTCGGTCATATCTTCATCGATTTGCGAGGGCACCGGGATACGAAGCTGCCAGTGCAACTCGATTCTAAATCGATCCGCAAGGGCCAGTTGCGCGAGTTTCGCAACATCGAGCCGATGTGGGTCACTCCCGTAATGTGGAATGCAGCGAAAGTGACGCTGCCGAGTTTCTACGTCCCGGAGACCTGGTGGGCCCTCGAGGAGGAGATGCACAAGACGCGTCTGCTTCAGGTCATCTCGCGTGAGGTGCCGGACATCTTAAAGCCTGCCTACAACTTCGGCGGCATCAGCATGTCCCAACTCATCGAGCCGTACGTCGATCGCTGGTTGAAGACAGTAGGCGGGGTGAATCGCTTCATCAACAACTACTCGATCATGGTGCTCAAGACGAACATGAGCGCCGTGCTGCAGGACGGGGATAACGGAGCGGATTTGCTCAAGCGCCTGAAAATGGCGCGCATGCACGGGGATAACACGGGGGCTTACGCGGTCGATCACGCTAGCGAGGATTTGACTTGGGCGCAGGCCTCTCTTGCTGGCCTGGCGGAGCTTCAGCAGCAGGCCGTGGATCACATGGCCTATCCCACGCACTTACCGCTCGTCGTGCTGACAGGTGTCACGCCCTCGGGACTCAACGCCTCATCGGATGGTGAGATCGAGGTCTATCACGACTGGAACCGCTCCGAGCAGAATGCTGTGACTCGAAAGACGATCAAGCACATGCTCGATGTGGTACAGCTCGATATGTACGGGCGCATTGACCCAGACATCGGATTTAACTTCCGGCCCATCAAGCAGATTACCGGCTCGGCATTGGCGGAGATTCAAAAAACGAATGCGGAGAAGGACATCGCCTACATCGATGGTGGAGTCGTGAGTCGCGAGGAAGTGCGCGAGAAGGTCGCGCGGGACCCGAACAGCGGCTACGTGAACCTCGATATTGAGGACATGCCGGAGCTGCCCGACTACCAGGACGAGCAGGACGATGCCGGCGAGGAGAACGAGGTCGGCGGCAAGCCGGCGGGAGAGCTGGTACGGGAGGCGGCATGATACATGTGCTACTTCGGCCGTCGCCTCTGGAGCTATTGAGACTCGAAATTCTCGAGCGTACTGACCCTGCTTGGGCGGCTGAGGAACGTGCCCGCCTTGAGAAGCGTGCGCGAAATATTGAAGCACTGGCCGATGCGAAAAGCCGCACTCGCCGCGCCTGACATCGTCCTTCGGCCGATCCACGCCAATGCTGGTGTGGAGGCAGCCTACCGCAAGTGCCTGCAGGCCCTTTCTCGCGCGATGGCGGCGGATATCCTGAATCGGATGAAGCGCCACTATCCTCGTGCGTCCAAGCGCATGGCGCTCGATGATGATCCGGTGGTGGTGCTGAGAGTCGTGCTTCGCCGCTGGGGACGCATCTGGACGAAGCGCTTCGATAAGATGTCGGCCGAGATCGCCGAGATGTTCGCCAAGCGCTCGCAGGCGGACCTTGATGCGGCATTCCGCAAACGCCTACGGGAAGCTGGATTTACGGTGCGATTCCAGCCCACGGAGCGGATGATATCGGCCTACAGGGCCACCGCCGCTGAGAACGTGGGGCTTATCAAATCCATCCCGCAGCAGTTCCTGAAAGATGTCGAGAGCGCTGTGTGGCGGTCCGCTATGAAGGGCGGAGCGATGTCGGAGCTGTCGAAAGAGATTCGGGCCAAGTACGGCGTCACTTATCGGCGAGCGGCGTTCATCGCTTCCGATCAATCAGCGAAGGCCCGCACGACGTTCGATAATGCGCGGCGCACAGAGCTTGGTATCCGGACGGCCAAGTGGCGACATTCGCACGCAGGGAAGAAGCCGCGGCCGACCCACGTCGCGATGGACGGCCAGAAGTACGAGATCGCGAAGGGGATGTGGGACCCGGCAGTCGGCAAGTTCGTCCAGCCTGGCGAGCTTCCAAGGTGCCGGTGTACGTCGAAATCGATAATCACATCACACAGATAGGCTGTAAAAGTGGCCGACGGTTGAACTCATGAAGGTCGGGGCGCAGACTTGGCTGTACAGTAGCGTGCCCACGAATGGAAGAGGGAGAGGAGCAAAGAATGATGCGAAATGTATCGTTGCTGATGCTGTGCGCTATGGCCGCAGTTCTTGCGGGTTGCGGATCAAG
>JASHSD010000784.1 GCA_030036985.1 Bryobacteraceae bacterium | reverse complement strand
GATAGCTGATGCCCTGCTTGGCCCGCTGGAACATGGGCATGCTCGTCAGATCCAGGCCGTCCAGCAGAACCCTGCCGGAATCGGGACTGATCAGCCCCACCACCATGTAGAACGAAGTCGTCTTGCCCGCGCCGTTCGGCCCCAGCAGACCCACGATCTCGCCCGGGCGCACATGCACGGAAACGTCGTCCACCACGCGCCGGCCATGGTACGATTTCGAAATTTCAACCGTTTCGAGAAGCTTCATTAGGTGGTGGATTTCTTGCGGAGATGGCTCAGCACCTTCTTCTCGGGCGTGCCCCCGAGCACCAGGTTCTTGTCATTCGTATAATACGTCAGCGTCGGTCCCCTGGTGACGCCCCGCTTCGAGTCGTTGAGCACCGGGTCTCCGCCGGTCAGCATGATCTTGCCTTCTTCCGTGTAATACTCGGCGTGCTCGCTGTTGCCGATGCGCTGGCGACGGTCGGCGGGAACGAACTCGACGATCTCGACCTTGCCGTCCCCGAAGGCGTGATTGATGCGCGAATCGGCATCCGAATCCTGCGGATTGAGAAACGCTTTCATCGACGCGCATTTCACCGTCATCGTGGGACGCCAGAAATCCACGCCGCCGGTGTAAACGGCCAGGCGGTCCGCATCGGTATAGACCATGTGCGGCGCTTTGACGATGGTGAATGTGGGCTGCGCCGGCTGCGCGGGTTTGGCCGCGGTCTTATCGCTGTCGTCATCGTCGTCTTTCTTCGGCTTGTCCTGGAACCACGTGACCACCTTGCCGTCGGCGATCAGGGTTTTCTTATCGCGGTCGATGTCAATCTTATCCGCCTCGACGCGGTTCGAAGTCTGCCACACTTTCGCGTGCCCCGCGTAGTGCACCAGATGATTGCGGTTCGCCGATGTGATGCGATCGGCCGAACCAAGACTCGGCTCGTCCTTATCCAGCATGGCCGATTCGCTCTTGTTCGATTCCGGCAGTCGAGTGGTGAAGGCATTCCCCTGCGCATCGAAATCGCCCGTCGTCTGGTTCATGCGGATGTGGTCGGCCGTGGTCGAGCCGGAGGCGTCGGAAATGCGCGCATTGCGGTCGAGATCCATGATGTTGGTATCGTTCTGCAGCGTGGCGTTATCGGCCTGCGCCTTCCTTGCGCCTTCGGTGTAAACGAAATGGTCCGACTGCTTCATGAACTTGAGCTGGCCCTTTTCGTCGAAGGTCGCGTCGACCGTCTTGCTGCTGGTGAAGGCGGTCGCGAGTTCCTCTTTCTTTTTCTTTGCGCGTTCCTGCTCCGACGGGTAAGTCTCGGTGGTGACGGGATTCGAAAGCGAAACGGTATGGAAGGACTGAATCTCGTTTTTATCGCCGTAGTCGATCACCATGCGGTCGGCTTTGAGGATGCGCCGATGCCGCGTCGGCTGATTGGGCAGGAACTCCAGCGTGCCCGGCGCCTGGGTGTTGACATGATCCAGATCCTTGCCGCCAGGCTTCATCTGCAGGTCCAGCGTATCCGCGCGCAGGATCTTCGTGTCCGCCGTATCGCCCTTGGGATCGGGCGCCGGCTTCGACTCCAGAGAGCCGTTGCCGGTGGCTTTCGCGGCCGAAAGAATGCTTCGGCCCGTCAGCGACAGATCCACCTGGTTGCCCATCATCGTGGTCTGCGATCCGTCGGCATGGGAAATCAGTTTGGCGTTGCCGAACCCGGTCACGTGATCCATCAGATGCTCGTCGTTGTATGTGACATGCACCTTATCGGCCGAGTATTCGATCATTCGCTTCGGCTGCTGGTCGGTTCCTCTGGCGTTGACGGCATCGATCCAGACGATGTGTTTGTTCTTGATCATCACCGTCGCGTTACCCGCGTTCACGATGGTCTGATCGCGCGTCAGCCGGGACCACGGCGCCAGCAGCAGTAAACCCGTCGATTCGTTCCAGATGAGCTGGTCGGATTCCACCTTCATCGGCTTGCTGTTCGGCCCGCTGCCGCGCAGGTTCATGACCACGTTGTGCAGGAAATTCAGCGTATGCGAGTTGGGGTCGTACGTTGCCCCGTCGGCCACGCCGTCGCCGCTGTCGAACGTGAAGGAAACATGCCGGTCCGACATTGCCTGGCCGGAAATGCTGTCGAAGTTGATCGCAGCGGTCGTAATGGATGTGAGCTGATGCGCAGGCGTTCCGGCCACGGGGACGTCGAGCGTGATTTGCGCGTCCCCGGGCGAGTAGAGCTTGTGGCTATCCGTGCTGAGCTGCGCATAGGCGCTCTTCACCCGATCGTAGTGCTGCCCGTCCTTCTGGTAAAACCGCAGTTCGAGGTCGTAATATTCGAGGCGCGAGCCGTCGGCGGATTGCTTCATGTTTTTGGCGAAGCCTTTGACGGCGGGCTGGCCATTCGCGCTCTGTCCCCACTCGAAATCGGGCGCCATGGACTTGGTGTCGAGCGGGATGGCGGGGGGCGTCTTCGGGCGCGCGCTGCGGGCTTTGACGCGCTGCGCGTGGTAAATGCCGGCCACGGCTGCCGCGATGATCACCATCGCCGCCAGCAGCAACCATCGAAGACTACGCATGAGGTGAAAATTCCAGTATAGGAAACCCGCCGATCACCCTTGCGACGCGGAATTGTGAAATTGTGGGGCCAGGGCTTCGGCCCTGGGAGCCGGCCTTCGGGCCGGCTGAACTCGCTGAAAGCGAGTTCGCAGCCTGGAAAGGCTGCCCCACAAGCACCGTCGATTTTTCCCGACTGGGATATCCTGAAGGATATGAAAGTCGCCCAGGACCCGCCTCCGTCGAACAGGCAGTCGACGGCCAGGCGCGCCGCGGGCGGGCGCTCGCGCGGCCAGGCGAAACGCAAGATCAAAGTCCCCAAAAATGCTCTGCTGGTGCGCTTTTTCCTGCACCCGGCTGGCAGGGTTTTTCTCGCCGCCGTCATTCTCGCCATGATCGGCGGCGTGGGCGTCTTCGTTCACTACTACCGCATCTATTCGAAGATGATCGACGAGCGCCTG
>JASHSD010000783.1 GCA_030036985.1 Bryobacteraceae bacterium | reverse complement strand
CAAGGATCGTGCGGAGACGCCTCTTAACCCAATTTGGGTTAGCATCCGCGCCGGTCACTCCTGAAATGCAAGGCAGGGGCGACTCCGCGCAGAAGCGACAGACCTTCAGTATCCCTTCCACATAGTCCGCCGGTTCGCAGCCCATTCGCAGGACCTCTTCGTCACACGCCAGTTCGCGCTCCTCGATCACGCGCGATCCGATCCACCATACGACCGGATGAAACCAGAAAATCGCCTCCACCGCCATGTGCACGGCGGCGAAGAAATTGTCCCGGCGTCGAACGTGACACAGCTCATGCGCGAGAATGGCGCCGAGCTGTTCGGGGTTCAAACCTTCCAGAAGCCGGGCAGGCAGAACCAGGACCGGATGCAGAAAGCCGACAATGCCGGGCTCCTGCGCTCCGGGGATGAGCAGCGCCGGCACGGGGATCGGGAGTTCAACGGGAGTGGCGGCTCGCAGCGTTGCTCGAACTCGCAGCCAACTGCGGCATCGCGCCAGCATGATTGCCACAAATCCGAGCGCCCAGGTGATGCAGATCGCGAACGGAACCCAATCCGGCATTGCGTGCACCGGAACAGCCGGTTCAGGAATCGACGGCAACGGTTGCGCGATCTGAACGAGGGTGTTCGGGAAAACCGGAGCCGCGACGGATGTCCCCTGAGTAGCCCGCCGCGGAGCCACACTTCCGAGGCCCACCAGCAAAGCGAACGGCACGAGGAATTTCAACGACGCGCTCAGCCAAATCCAGTAGCGCACCTTCGGCGAATTTCTGCGGAGGCCGAACGCCAGCAATCCCGCAAAGAGGGCGAAGCATGACGACTGCCACAGGTGGTTTACGATGAATGCCGTAGTCATTTCGATTTCCGCTTCCTTTCTGGTTTTTCGCTTTCCGCCTTCCGTTGCCGGACAGCTTCGGCGGCCTTTTCCAGCTCGCGAATATCGTCGAGCGTGAGCCTGCCGGATTCCACCAGCTGAGCCATCATGGGTTGCGGCCGTCCTCCGAAGAAGCTGAGAATCTCGTCGAGCAAACCTTCCCGCGCGGCGTCCTTTGCGATCGATGGCTCGAAAATATCCGCGTTTCCGATCTTCCGAACACGGCGAACGGACTGTTTGGCTTCCATCCGGTACATAGTGTTCGTGATGGTGGTGTAGGCGGGGCGAGGTTCCGGGAACGCCTGCTGAATCTCCCGCATGGAGGCCCGCCCGCGGGTCCACAGGACTTCGAGAATCCGAAGTTCCAGTTTGGCGAGTTTGGGCGTCTTCATATCGGGTTATCTTACTACCGCGTAGTAAGATCGTCAAGAGGAGATTGCGCGCAGAGGAGGTTGCGTGCAAATCCGAGGGTTATGATCGCTCTTGAGCCGGGCAGAAGCCCTGCCGCAGGCCCGAAGGCCTGACCCCACAAAAAACTACGTGGCATTGGGTCGTGCCGCGCGGCGGATTTCCAACTCCGCCTGAACCCGTTCGATATATTGGAATCGGCCATGAATCCCAACAGTTTCGGCGCTGCTTCCACACTACAGGTGGCAGGCACGGACTACCGCATTTTCCGTCTCGCCACGCTCGAAGAGAACGGCGTTGCGAACGTGTCGCGTTTGCCGTTTTCGCACCGCATTCTCCTCGAAAACCTGCTGCGGCATGAGGATGGCCGCAGGGTGCAGGCGTCCGACGTCGATACCATCGCCCGCGGCGTGAGCGGCCCGGACGCGAAGGAGATTTCCTTCATGCCCGCGCGCGTGCTGCTGCAGGATTTCACCGGCGTCCCCGCCGTGGTTGACATTGCCGCCATGCGCGACGCGCTCGCCGCCATGGGCTCCGATGCCGCCAAAGCCAATCCCCTGATGCCGGCCGATCTCGTGATCGACCACTCGGTTCAGGTCGATGAATACGGCACGAAAGATTCGTTCAACGTCAACGCTCTGCTTGAGTTCCAACGCAATCGCGAGCGCTACATGCTGCTGCGCTGGGGCCAGACGGCCTTCCGCAATTTCCGCGTGGTGCCTCCGGATACGGGTATCGTGCACCAGGTGAATCTCGAATATCTCGCGTCGGTCGTGTTCCGCGCGCAGGACGCCGCGGGCGCCTGGACCGCATACCCCGATTCGCTGGTCGGCACCGATTCGCACACCACGATGATCAACGGTCTGGGCGTTCTGGGGTGGGGCGTCGGCGGCATCGAAGCCGAGGCGTGCATGTTGGGCCAGCCCATTTCCATGCTGTTGCCGGCAGTGGTCGGATTCAAGCTGCACGGCAGACTGCCCGAAGGATGCACGGCGACCGACCTGGTTCTCACCGTGACGCAAATGCTGCGGAAGAAGGGCGTGGTCGGGAAATTCGTGGAATTTTATGGCGCGGGGTTGAGCGCGTTAAGCGTGGCCGACCGGGCCACCATCGCCAACATGGCGCCCGAATACGGCGCGACTATGGGCTTCTTCCCGGTAGACGACGGCACGCTTCTGTATCTGCGCACTTCCAACCGCGACGCGCATACGCTCGAACTGGTGGAGCGTTACTCGAAAGAGCAGTTGCTGTTCCGCACCGACGATATGAAAGACCCGCTGTTCTCCGATACCCTCGAACTCGATCTGGGCTCGGTGGCGCCGTCTATGGCCGGTCCCAAGCGTCCCCAGGACCGGCTCACTCTGCATGATGTACGGAAGAATTTCCGCGAGGCTTTCAAAGACGCACCTTCGAAGAAGGCTCAGGTCCAAATCGGCGGCGAGTCGAGTGAGATCACGAGCGGCGCGGTTGTCATTGCGGCGATCACCAGCTGCACCAACACCTCGAATCCTTCGGTGATGGTCGGCGCCGGACTGCTGGCGAAGAAGGCCATCGAGAAAGGACTCACGGCCAAGCCCTGGGTCAAAACCAGCCTGGCCCCCGGCTCCAAGGTAGTGACGGAATATCTGAATAAGGCCGGGCTTACGTCTTATCTCGAAGCTCTGCATTTCAACCTCGTCGGCTATGGCTGCACCACCTGCATCGGCAACAGCGGACCGCTTCCCGAACCGGTAGCGGCAGCCGTCAAAGCTGACGACTTAGTGGTAGCGGCTGTCCTGAGCGGCAACCGGAACTTTGAAGGACGCATAAATCCGCAGGTGAAGGCGAACTACCTGGCGTCGCCGCCGCTTGTGGTGGCCTATGCCCTCGCCGGGCGCGTCGATATCGATATGGCGACCGATGCGCTGGGAACCGGAAGCGACGGGAAATCTGTTTACTTAAGAGACATCTGGCCGACCCAGCGGGAGATCGAGGAGACCATCGCGTCCACGCTCGATACCGGAATGTTCCTGCATGAGTATAAGAAGGCTTTCGAGGGAGACGGCAACTGGCAGGGTCTGCCGGTTCCGACCGGCGGCACCTATGCGTGGGATGAAGCTTCGACTTACATCCGTAAGCCGCCCTACTTCGATAACATGGCCGATCCGAAAGCGCCGATCGCCGATATCACCGGTCTCCGCGTATTGGCTTTGCTGGGCGATTCGATTACCACCGATCACATTTCGCCCGCCGGATCCATCGCGGTGAACAGCCCCGCGGGAAAGTATCTGATCTCACTCGGCGTGGCGCAGAAGGATTTCAACTCTTATGGATCGCGCCGGGGCAATCACGAAGTGATGGTGCGCGGCACGCTGGCCAACGTGCGCTTGCGCAATCAGCTTGCGCCGGGAACCGAGGGACCGTGGACCGTCCATCTGCCCGAAGAAGAGCCGATGTTCATCTACGACGCCTCCATGCGCTATCAGCAGGAAGGCACGCCGCTGCTCATCATCGCGGGCAAGGAGTACGGCTCGGGATCTTCGCGCGACTGGGCGGCTAAGGGCGTGAAACTGCTCGGGGTCGCCGCCGTGATCGCGGAAAGCTTCGAGCGCATTCACAGAACGAATCTCGTCGGCATGGGCGTTCTGCCGCTGCAATTCCTTCAGGGAGAGAACGCGGCATCGCTCAAATTGACAGGTAAGGAACTGTTCCATATCACCGGCGTGCGCGAAGCGGTGGAGAGCGGCAAACCTGTATCCATCAAGGCCATCGCGAGCGACGGCTCGGAAACCGAGTTCGAGGCGATGCCGAGAGTGGATACGCCGCAGGAAGCCGAGTATTTCCGCAATGGCGGCATTCTGCCCTACGTCCTGCGCCAACTCGCCGATCAGCATGCGGCGTAGCCGCGACTAATCGGATCGCCTTCGCTACCGTTCGTCCGAAACTCCACGCATTTCCGCGCGCGCCGATTCAAACTGAACGCATGAGATTCGTGCGATGGATCTTCTCGATCTGGAGGCTCAGGCGTTCCATGCCGCCCTGGAGCGACGTTCCTGTTCTGTTGTTGAAGGCGGCTGTCTTCGGGGCCCTCGCCGGCCCGCTGCTGGCGCTGTTTTTCACAGGCTTATTCTCACCCGGTTCCGTGCCGGCGCTCTTATCGCCCTCCATCCTGCTGGTGGCCGCGCCGATGCAGGGAATTGTCTGGGCGCTGAGCTTTTTCGTATTGGTGAGCATGGGGAACTGGTACCTCCGCTCGAAGTTGGATGGGTACCCGCAACAGATCATCGGGACGATCCATATCATCTACAACGCCATCGCAAGCTCTCTGGCATTTGCTCTGTCGATGGAAATCATTGCGCACCTGCCCGGCCCCGGCAAGGGCTCATTTCCGAGTCAGCCGATCTTTTGGAGGATTGTGGTGCTCGATGGCATCGTCGGAGCCATCCTCGCCCTGGTGATCAGCGCTTTCATAAAACTGAAGCTGCAGGTGGAACGCACGCAGGTGGAACTCCGCGAAAAAGAGCGTGCGCAGAGTCAGCTGGCGGAGGAAACTGCGCGGGCGCAGTCCCTGGCGCTGCAATCCCAGATCAACCCCCACTTCTTCTTCAATACGCTGAACACGATTTCGGCTCTGATCGAAATCGACCCGCGCGCCGCCCAGCAGACGATCGGCCGTCTGGCCGATATGTTCCGCTACACACTCGGCTGTACGCATTCGGGCCCGGTGCCGCTCGAAGAGGAGATCCGCTTCGTGCGCGATTATCTGGCCATCGAGCAGGCGCGGTTTCAGCGGCGGCTTCGGGTCGAACTGCCCGACGCCGAATTGAATGACATCACCGTGCCGGGTCTGGTGCTGCAGCCTCTTGTCGAAAACGCCGTGAAGTACGGAATCGCGCAGCGTCTCGACGGCGGGACCGTCGCGATTCGCGTGGATCGGACCGGCCGCGCCGTGCGGATCTCCGTTCGCAACACCGCCAACGGAGACAGCGATTTTGGCGAAGCCAATCTGTTCCGCCCCGGCCATGCGCTGAACAACGTGCGCGCGCGTCTGCGCCTGTTCACTGGAAACGCCAATCCGCTCGAATTCCACCGCGACGCGGACTGGGTGGAGTGCAGCTTTAATCTGGAAACGGCGAAAGCGTGATCCGAACGCTTTTGGTGGACGACGAGGAACTCGCACGATCGGCCCTGCGCCGCGCGCTTTTGGAGGCGCCGGAGTTCGATGGCTTTGAGATCGTCGGCGAAGCGTCCAACGGCGTCGAGGCCCTGGAAGCGATTGACGAATACCGCCCCGATCTGGTTTTTCTCGACATCGAGATGCCGGGTTTCGGCGGGTTTGAAGTTATCCGGCAGTTGTCGAACGCTCCGGCGATCGTTTTCGTCACCGCTTATGACGAATATGCCGTGCGCGCCTTCGAAGCCAACGCCCTGGATTACCTGTTGAAGCCGGTACAGTCGGAGAGACTGCGCCGCGCTCTCGCGCGCGTCCGGCAGCGTCTCACCGACAGATCCGTCGAGCGCGTGCGGGAGCAGGACGCGCGCATCGCGGAGATCGTGGCGCATCGCAGCGGGCCGCTGAAGCGTCTGGCGGCGCGCCGAGGCAAGCGCATCGTAATCGTGCCGCTGCGGGAAATCATTCGCATCGAGATTGAGGACAAGCTGGTTTTCGCGTGCACCGCGAAGGAGCGGCTGCTGCTCGATAAATCCATCGGCGAACTGGAGACGATGCTGGAGCCGGTCGGCTTCCTGCGCATCAGCCGCGGAGAACTGGTGAATCTGGAGATGGTGCGCGAACTGGCACCGTATTTCTCGGGCACCTGGCGGGTGAAACTGGCAAATGGCGAGGAGCGCGACGTCAGCCGCGAACGCGCGAAACAATTGAAGGACGCTATGGGCGTGGATTGAACAACGCGTCGATTCCTGCGTCGCCCGTCGGTAGCGAAATTTCGCTGACATCCGCGCCGGCGGCAATCAATTCCTCAATGATCCGAAGCTGATTCGACCGCGGCTCGTGAATCGCCGACCACACCGCGGTTCCCAGCGCCGTCCCGCCATACATGCTCCGCGTCTCCAGCGGCGCTTTCCACCGCAGCAGCAATCGGACGCTCTCCAATTGGCCGCGGTTGGCAGCCCAATGCAACGCGTCCATCCCTGTCGCGCTGCCCGCCGCTGGATTCACGCCGTTTGCCAACAGGTACTCTGCCACGTCCGTTCGTCCCAGGAAACATGCGCACGTAAGCCCTTCGGCCAGTGCTGCCGGATCGTCGCGGAATCGGCCTTCGCGATGCCATTGCATTATCCGCTGCGCGTGCGCGAACACCGGTTCCAGCCGCGAAAAATCGCCGTGATGCAGTCCATCGAGGCAATCACGAAAGACGGCATCGTCGTTGTCAGCCGGCATCATTTTCGAATTGCAATCAGCAATCCCCCGCTGATTCCGACCGAACGCTCGTGGCCGGGCCCGAAATCGTAGTCGTAGCCAGGCTCGAGATACCAGCCGAATCGGCGCTTCGCCGAAGGCCAGAACATGAAATCCAGAACGCCTTCGAGGGCGGCAGAGTTCGCCGTGAGGCCGTACGTCCGAGTGTGCACCCACTCCGGGCCGATGCCGATCATGAACTCGACTTTGGATGAGAGCGTCCACGGCTTCTTGAACAGGAAGTCGGTATCCCATTCCGTCGCGTGGCGGCGGAACGTCGGCGCAACGCCGGCCTCGATTTCGAGCCAATTCTCGATCGGCGTGGCTTCAACGGCAAAGCTGGGACCAAAGCTCGATTGACCATTGGAGACATTCGTGTCGGCGGCGCCGCCGATCTCCAGAATCGCGATCGGCTCCGTCTCGGCCGACTGGAAGGCAAAGGCGCCTGCCGCGCAGAGAGCCAACGAGACGATGGCGCGTCCGATTGTCGTCACTTCGTATCAATATCTCACTTTGCGCACGTCCGCCGAGAGGGCTGTGACAGAATAATGTACGAGCCGGCATCGAAGCCTCCGCTCGAGACGGCGCATAAACATGGTTGCGACCGATACCGCTAATCCCGACTACTTCCACAAAGTGGTCGACTGCCAGTGGGCCTGCCCCGCTCACACAAATGTTCCCGAATACATCCGGTTGATCGCGCAGGGCAGGTATACCGATGCCTACATGCTCAATCGCGAATCGAACGTGTTCCCCGGCATTCTGGGACGCACGTGCGATCGGCCCTGCGAACCGGCATGCCGGCGCGGACGCCTGGACGGCAAGCCTGTCGCGATCTGTCGGCTCAAGCGCGTTGCCGCGGATCTGCGCGACGACGTTACGGGACTTTTGCCGCAAGCGCCGGCGAAAAAGAACGGCAAGCGCATCGCGTGCATCGGCGCTGGTCCGGCGTCGCTCGCGGTCGCGAACGACCTGATGCCGCACGGCTACGAAGTCACCGTCTTCGAGAAGCTCGGCGAGCCCGGCGGTCTGATGCGCACGAACATTCCGTCATTCCGGCTTCCCGAGCATGTATTGAACGAGGAGATCGATTCCATCCTCAATATGGGCGTCGACATTCGTTACAACTCGCCCATCGAGAGTATGGCGTCTCTGCTCGGGCAGAATTTCGATGCCGTGTTCATCGGCAGCGGCGCGCCGCGCGGCAAGAATCTGGAACTGCCCGGCCGCTACGAAACCAATCGGATTTACATCGGCATCGATTGGCTCGGCTCCGTCGCCTTCGGCCACACCGATTCCATTGGCGAACGCGTGTTGATTATCGGCGTCGGCAACACGGCGATGGATTGCTGCCGGTCTTCGCGCCGGCTCGGCGGCAAAGATATCAAGGTGATGG
Source organism: Bryobacteraceae bacterium (assembly GCA_030036985.1). Taxonomy (GTDB): domain Bacteria; phylum Acidobacteriota; class Terriglobia; order Bryobacterales; family Bryobacteraceae; genus BOG-234. The sequence goes on along the minus strand of JASHSD010000783.1, from coordinate 826 downwards.
CGCGGCGTCCGCGCGGTTTCTTCAAAGCTTCTCCCTGGGAACTTGACGATGCCGAAGAAGAAGGCGTCGAGATCGTCATCAATCACTCGCCGAAGCGCTTCATCGTCGAGAACGGCGTGCTCACCGGCATGGAATTCGAGCGGCTCGAATGGGACGCCGGAGCCGTGAAATCGAAAGTCATCGACACGGTTACGATTCCCTGCGACGACGTGATACTCGCCATCGGTCAGGACAACGCGTTTCCCTGGATCGAGCGCGATCTGGGCATCGAGTTCGACAAATGGGACATGCCCCAGGTCAACAAAGTCACGTTCGAATCGACGCGTCCCGGGGTTTTCTTCGGCGGCGACGCGGCGTGGGGACCGAAGAACATCATCTGGGCCGTCGAGCACGCACACCAGGCGGCCATCTCAATTCACAATCGCTGCCAGGGCGTTCCGGTAACCGAGCGGCCGCCGCACTCCATGAATCTCATCAGCCAGAAGATGGGAATCAGCGAGTGGAGCTACCACAACGATTACAACCCGGCGTCGCGCCAGAAGATGCACCACGTGGATCTGGCCCAGCGGTTCAGAGAACTGAACATCGAAGTGGAACTGGGCTTCGATCCCGAACAGACGGCGCGCGAAGTGCAGCGCTGTCTGAACTGCGATATCGAAACGTCGTTCACCGCCGCGAAATGCATCGAGTGCGACGCCTGCATCGATATCTGTCCGCTCTCTTGTCTCACCATCGGCCCGGACGCGCCTGAAGACGATCTTCGGCAGCATCTGTCCGCGCCGGCGGTGAATCCCGAACAGGCGCTCTACGCCTCCAAACCGTTGCC
>JASHSD010000782.1 GCA_030036985.1 Bryobacteraceae bacterium | reverse complement strand
TACTCCGCACTGTGGACGCCGATGTACGCGGGGCCGGAAAGCATCACTTTCTCAACTTCGGGGGCCGCAAGCGCAATCGTGGACGGGACCGTCATCGCGACTACGCTGCCTGTTCTGCCTCAGGCCGGCGTTACGGGCGCGGTGAGCTTCACTCCGGGACAGCCGCTGAGCATCGGCGAGATCGCATCGTTATTCGGCGAGAATCTGACGACGCAGACGGCTTCGGCGACGAGCCTGCCGCTGCCCCCCCCGCTTTGGGCGACCTCAGCGTCACGATCAACGGCATTGCCGCGCCGCTGTTCTATGTCTCGCCGGGTCAGGTGAACTTTTTCGTTCCCTACGAACTGGCGGGGCGGACGAACGCGGCAATCGCTGTTTCCTCAGGTAACGGAATCGCGCAAATCAGCGGCGTCCCAATGGCGCCGCAGTCGCCCGGCATTTTTGAGATCGGCTCAGCGTCCTCGCCCGCCATCGTCCATGTAAACGGTCAGTTGGTGAGCGCCTCGGCGCCGGCGGCCCCAGGCGAAGCGCTGATGCTTTTCGCGACCGGGACCGGGGCTTTGAACAGCCCGCAGGTCAGCGGCGGGGCCGCGTCTTTTACAACGACGGTCGTTACACCCGTCGTGACGGTGGGTGGAACCACGGCCCAAGTACTGTATAGCGGCCTCACGCCGGGCTTAGCGGGGCTGGGCCAGATCAATTTTGTTGTGCCGTCCGGCCTGCCGTCAGCGCCGGCGACATTGACAGTCGCGTTCGGCAGCACGGTCAGCAATGCGGTCGCACTACAGATTCAATAACTGCGCCGTGTTATGCTGCCGACCCAGTTCGGGGTGGTCTACAGACGATCCGCGCTGCTTTATCGCAGATCCGCCTGAATGACCTGAATCGAATAAGGCGGCATTGCGTGCCGATGCAGCGCGTCCGTGTTTCCCACTGTGGTTTCCACCGGTCCGATCAGCGTCGGATGATCGATCGTGTTGGTCGCCTGCGTATCGCTTGCGCTCAGGGTGACGAGTTTGGCCGACCTGGCAAGTTGCGCGCCGTCTGTCTGGATATCGAGGACACGCGGCGTCGACGACGCATTGACTAGCTTGATGTAGAGCTGTTTCTTCGCCACGAGCTTTGTGTCTGAATATGTGACCGAATAGAAGAGTCTGGAGCCGCCGCCCGCCAGTGCCGACTCCGGGATCTCATCCCCGAGGTAGCTGCTGAACATCACCTGCGCGTAGTAACTGGGGGAGCCGTAGCTGTGCGCGGCATCAAAGCCGATCAGGTCCGAGTCCCATTGCAGGCGGTTGATATTGACGAACAGCGGGGCATAGCAGGACATCACGGCGATGTCGCTGTTCCGCTCCATGCCCGTCATCCAGGCGGCATCACCGAGGGCGGCGCCGAAGTTCGGTGTGGGAGCGCCTTCGCGCGTCGCCCACTCGCCTACGAAGATCTTCGGCCCGTTGCGGTCGGTCTTGTCGTAATGCGCGGCGTCATCGAAGAATTGGGTCGCCCGGCGATAGTAGTGTTCGTCGATCACGTCGGGCAGAAGGCTCTTGACGGGCGTGGTGGCGATGACCTGCAGGTCGGGATACTCCGCTTTGATGGCGCGATAAAACTGCGCATACCTGCCGTCATAACTTCCCGATCGGTCGAATTGATCTTCGTTGCCGATTTCAATGTAAGTCAGATGGAATGGCCGTGGATGCCCGTCCTGCGCACGCACCGCGCCCCACTTAGTGTCAGCCGCGCCGGTGACGTACTCGATCTCCTCCAGCGCCTCGGTTACATAAGGCTCAAGATCGGGGCCGGGATTGACATGCTCTCCGGCGAGCGAGTACCCGGCATATACAGCTAAAACCGGCTGCATGCGCAGGTCGTCGCACTACTCGAGAAATTCCAGAAGCCCCATGCCATCCGAAGAGTAATAATTCCAGGGTGACGGATGACCGGGCCTGTCCACCAGCGGCCCGATGGTTTTCTTCCACTGGAAACGGTCGGCGATGTGATTGCCTTCGAGATAATTGCCCCCGGGAAAGCGCAGGAAGGCAGGATGCATGGCTGCCAGTTTCTCCATCAGGTCGATGTGGTTGCCGTTGGGCCGGGCGTGATAGGTCGGAGGAAACAGGGACGCCAGATTCAGCCAGAGCGTCGCGGGATGATTCAGCAGCAACTCCAAATGGTTGTGCGGCGACCGCTGAATCGCGCCGGTTTTGAGCGTGAACGAGTGCCGGGACCAGGAAGGCCCGATACCCGGAATCCTTGCACTCGCGTCGATTTTGCCGGTATAGTCGTCGACCAGCCTGGCCGTCACCTCGATGGCTTCGGTTGAATTGGTCTTCGCATAAAACGAACCCTGATAGGTCGTATCGGGCGCGAGCGCCATTCCCCAATAGCCGTCGTTCAGGATTCCCGCGGGATTATGTGCGTCGGCGTTCGCGACATCGAGACGCAGGCTTGTTTTCAGCGCATCGCTCGGACCCCATCCATCATCGACGCGGATTTTGGCGCGCGCATTGCCTTTTTCGACGACGAACCAGTGGGGCACGCCGGTCCAATCGCCGCGGAAGGTTCGGTTTTGGATCATCTCCGCGTAGAGGCCGCCGTCGTAGGAGTGGTTGATCTCTTCCGTCATCAGGCCGTAGAGCGTCGGACTTACTTTGGCTTTGATTTTGTCGAGGTGGATAGTGAGTACCGGCTGCTCCTGCGCTGCGGCGCAGAGCGAAAACAATACAGCGGAAAATATCGCTGTGGAGACCGGCCGCGGGCGCATCGCAATTCCTCCCTGGTTATTAGAACACCTCCGCGGCCCGCTGTACTCCACGCCTTTCCGGGCAGTATCGTAAGCTGAAGGAGGGCAGCCCATGCCGGACAAACACGAGCTTCACGATCTGATCGAACAGCTTCCGGAGTGCGAAATTCCGGCGGCGGCGCGGTATCTCGAATTCCTACTGTCGCGCGAAGCCCACGTCGACCCGGAGTTGCTCGCGCGTATTGATTCTGCCAGGGCGAATCCTTCGCCTGGAATTCCCCATCGGGATCTGCTTCGGGAATTCGGCCTTTGAATGTAGAGTGGGACTCGGCGCGCCGACTTCCGGCCGGGTACTGCCCACACCCTGCGGATTCCTGAATAGGAAATGGCAGGGATCGATTCAGAGTGGGGTGAATCCGCCGATAATAGAGGTAAAATGGCGAAGGGGATGGGAGAGCAGATCACTATTCCGATCTCGACCTTCGAGATCACTATTGCATACGTCCGTCCGGTGCTGAATCTATGGCTGGATGGGGCAGCAATAGTTCAGAAGATGTTTGACGTCTTCAATTCCTGGGACATAAAAGTCGACGATGTTGAGGCGGTCACCACGGGCAAGCCTTCCGAGCAGGGCGTGAAATTCAAACTTCCGCAGCAGAGGATAGCATTTTTCTTTGGACCGGCAAACTGCAAATTCACAAAAGAAGCAGCCAGTTGGATCAATGCGGACGAAACGCTTGGCGTCCTCGCGAGTGCTCTTGACGCGCTGGTTCACCATGGCGGCGTTGAACCGGGCAAGAAATCGACATCGCTGGCAGTACATCTTCAGCCTAAGAACGTGCCATTCAGGGAACTGCTATGGCCATTTCTGGCGCCGGCTATCGCTCAGTTGGAAAACTCGAAAGCGGAGGCAATGGCGTATGTCGTTCGGTGGAAGGGACGGCGAATAACATTGGACGGTTCAGGCGTACTGGCTAACGGTGTGTTCCTTTGCCTCGAGCGGGATTTCGAACAGACAGTTTCTCTTGAGGACATTAAAGACGCCGTATTCAACGATGAGGCTGCTCTGCTTGCGCTGCTGAATGTCGAAGAGGTTGACTCATGAAGGGACTGAGCGAGCTATCCGGCGCGCTGCCACACAGACCTCCTCCACAGGGTTCGGCCGGGCATACTCAGTATCTCTTTCCGTTTCCCGGAAACATGGCTGTAGGACCAGTTTCCAATGCGCCGGCGTCGCAATCGGGAGGATCTGAATCCGAATGGTACCGCGACTATCTTCTGACCGCACAGCCGGAGCGAAAGCGGCCTCGGCGCGAAGGTATTGCAACCGAATTCCTCGCTTCCAGCCGTGTCTTTTGGGAGACAGGCAACCAGCAGCTGGAGGCCGACATCGAAGCGCTCAAAATGATGTATGTGTTTCGCAATGAGAGGGCGGTCGAGGATTTTATTTCCAGCCATCGAACCGCCGCCGGAGTACTGTCGAGCGCGCTCACGGAACTGAAAAAATCTTTTGGCGAGGGCGTCGTTTTCACGCTTGAGGCCATAAGCGACGAGGACGAGTCAACTTCCCTTTATGCAATAGCCGTTTGGAGAGGGCTCGCAGAAGGCGCGGAGCGCGCTCTTGAAGATTTCGACGAGCGCTGGTGGTTGGATCAACCCACTCAGCCCGGGCTGACCTTTACGTACGAACTCGCATAATGGCCGCTCCTGCGTTTGACTGGTCCGATTATTTGAAGCTGGCAAACCAGCTTGCAGCCAAGCCCGACGAAGCCTCCCAGCGCTCTTCCATAAGTCGCGCCTACTACTGTGTCTACCACAAGGCCGCGGAACGGGCCGCCTCGACCGGCTGCGTGGACCGACGGAGCCATTGGAGGCTTTGGGATGTCTACGGCCATAATACCGACAGAGTTTGCCGTAAGCTCTACGACATCGGCTCTCGGATGAAAAAAGAGCGAGTCGCTGCCGATTACGACCCGGCTGCCACCAGAATCGCCGAGCGAATGAACATTCAACTGAGCAGGGCGAACAATTTTCTGAATGTTTTGTCGGCCCTCGCCCCGGGACTGCCGGTACCTTAGTTTGGTCTTATCAGCAAAGCCGACCCGTCTATCCACTCAAGGTACCCACCTGACCTCATTCGCGATATTCGGCGTTTGACCGTGGCAGCGTCAGCCAGCCGAGTTGGCGGGGGACCGCCGCACCGAAGTGGGGTGGTCAGAAACTTCCGAACAATCTTGACGGCGCCCCCACACGACTCTCTGAAAATCCCGCCTACAATGGTTCCATGACTGGCCGCGCCACAGGCCGCCTCCAGGGTGACGATCTCATCGGCGAAGTTCTGCGCAACATGGAAGAGGGGCTGTTCCGCATCCGGCGCAAGACCCTCGTGCCCGCGATCTACCGCATCTACCTCAATTCCGAAGATTACGAACCGTTCCGCGACGTGGTCCCGTTCATCGCCGGTGAAATCCGCACGGCGCTCGACGAGAAGCTCGCCGCATGGAACGGCACGCATCGCAAGCGGGCGTCCGCATTGCTTGGGAAAATCGGCATGTCCGAAGCCCTTGCCGATACCGAATACGTTCGCCTGAGCGACGCTTGGACCGTCGAAATTTATCCCGATCTCGACGGCAAACTCCAGCCCGGCGAGATTGAGGTTTATTCAGAATTGGGCGCGCCGCCGAAGTCCGAATACGGCGCGGGGTCGCTCACCCGGCGCATTTTCCCAAAAAACGAGGACAAGGATCAGGCAAGAGACGCGCCCGATTCCGCCCCCACCGCCGCAACGGCGGTTCCGGCTCAAACGTCCGAACATCCAGAGCCTGTCGGGGACGACAAAGACCAAACCATCGGCCTCGCTTTTGCGTATCTTCGTTATGCCGATGAGCAGGGGCCGAAAACGTTCGAGGTGACGAAGAATCAGGTGGTGATCGGACGCGGCGGCAGATCGTACTGGGTGGATCTCAAGCTGGAGACGTTGCCCGACGTGTCCCGCGAGCACTGCCGCATTCGCCGCGACCCGGAGACGGGAAGGTTCTCGATCGAAGACGTCAGCCAGTTCGGGACAGCGGTCAACGGCAAACCGGTGGGCCGGAACGCGTCGGCGGATCTGCCGCCGCGCGCCACCCTCAGTCTCGCGGGCGTCATCGATCTGCAGTGGGAATTGGCTTAAGTGAAGGATCTTCTCATCTGGCGCACGGTAATTGAAACGGTCCTGCTGGCCGCGGTGTGCCTGTTGGGCATTGTCACGGTCTTTCGGGAAAGACGTTGATGGCGGTGAAAACCAGACTGCGGTTCGCGGCCGCCACTGATCCCGGCAAGCGCCGCAAGAACAATGAGGACCGGTACTACGTCGATCCCGACCGCGGCATTTACGCGGTGATCGACGGTGTCGGCGGTCAGGCGGCGGGTGAGACGGCGGCGGGCGTCGCGGTGGAAGTGATCCGCGAGCGTCTGGAGCGCCAGACCCTCACACCCGAGGACCGGCTGCGCCAGGCCATTGCGCTGGCCAACAACGAAATCTTCCGGCTTTCCCGCACCAAGCCCGAGTGGGCCGGCATGGCCTGTGTGCTGACGGTCGCGCTGGTCGAAGAGGATGTGGTTACGATCGGGCATGTCGGCGATTCGCGCCTTTACCTGCTGCGTCCCGGCGAAATCGGCAAGAAGACCCACGATCATTCGCCGGTCGGAGAGCGCGAGGATCGCGGCGAACTCACAGAAGAAGAAGCCATGCGCCACGCGCGGCGCAATGAAATTTACCGCGACGTGGGATCGGCTGAGAGGAAACCCGACGATCCCGACTTCATCGAAATCGACAGCTTCCCGATGCCCTCGGACGGCCTGCTGCTGCTGTGTTCGGATGGCCTGACGGATCTGGTCAGCAGCGCGGAAATCCTGGCGGGCGTGGAACGGTATGCGCCGGATTTCGATGCAGCGGCCCGCGCATTGATCGACGCCGCCAATCGCGCGGGCGGCAAAGACAACATCACGATCGTGATGGTGGCCGGGTCCGATTACGGCGCGGTTCCGGCACACCTCAGCAATAACCGCACAACGAGCGTCAGGTCCGGCGTCTCGTGGAAGTGGATGCTGGCTTGTCTGGCGTGCCTGCTGGTGGGCATCGCCATCGGCGCCGCTGCCGGCGTGATTGTCCCCTGGAACCGTTTCGATCCCGCCGGCCCGCGCACGCTGGTTGTGGGAAAGGCCGGAATCACGGCGGCGCTCAACCAGGCGCATCCCGGGGACACGGTCGTCATCCCTCCGGGATCTTATCGTGAACGCGTGGAACTGCGCGAGGGCGTGATCCTGCGCAACCAGCCTCCCGGGACGGTAACCCTGCTGTCGCCCGATAAAGGACCGGTGGTCACTGCGCGCAAAATGGATTCCGGCGGCGTCGAAGGCGTCTGGATACAGGGCGACCCGGGAGCTGCCGGAATCGAGGTTAATGGCGCTTCTCCGTTCATCTCGCACGTGAAGATTAC
>JASHSD010000781.1 GCA_030036985.1 Bryobacteraceae bacterium | reverse complement strand
AACTGCGTCGGCCTTCCGTTTTTCCCGCCCTCGGCGGACGCGGACAAAGTCGTGAATCGTACTCGGCGAAACCGCTATGCTCAGATGTTCCTGGAAGAACCGCGCAATTTCGCGGTACGTGCGGCGCTTCCGTCGCAACACGGCGATGACATCCGCATGAGCCTCCAGCTTTGATCGAGCGGGCTTGTCGGGAAGATCGTCCAGCAACCCGCTGATTACAGGGTCCATGGAAATCCCTTCGATGGCCTCATTTTACGGCTCCGGAAGACCGAACGGAGCCGAATGTTGTCCGGTTCTGTTCGGTATCGTCCGGTGTTGTTCGGCATCCAAGCACCTCTTCCGACAGCACGCGCATTGCCCAGAGGGACCGACTGCGCCGGAAATGGCAACAAACACCGGTAGTGGAACATAAAGGATTGTCGAACGGGTTGGTGCGATTTGTTGGTGAACCGTCGTGCAGTCAGTGCTTCCTGTGTCGGACGAGACAGGGTCAGTGTTCGACCGATGTTCGACATTCAAAAAACTGGAAGAAAAATGTTCAGAAATGCCGTTCTCAGCCCCTATATGTAGAGGAGTTTTTATGAAGCATGCGGGAAGCAAACGCAATGCGCGAATAGCGGTACGGCTTGCCGGTGACGAACAGCGTCGCGTCGAAGAAGCTGTGATGGCGAAAGGTTACGCTAATGCCAGCGCGTTCGTTCGGGCTGCCATTCGGAACGAACTCGACGGTCGAGCGGAACTGACTGGCAGCGAAGAGCGGATCGGAGCGGGCTTTGATCGAATGGCGAAGGACATCTTTCGGATCAACCGGGGACAGCAGGCGCTCTATGCAATCGTCGATGCCCTTGTCAAAACAGTTCTGACATGCGTGCCGGAACCCGCGCCCGATGTCCGGCCCCAAGCCATTGCCCTTGGCAAAGCTCGGTACGACCGGCTCGTCAAGAGCGCCGGTCAGGCGATGTCGGGTGACGCGCTCGCCGCGATGCAGGATTTGATCGGCCATGCCACGAACTGATGACGAGAGAGAGTTCCGGCTTCGACCGCCGACACCTCGTGTCTCCCGAAATGAAGGCGCAGCCTGGGCGAACGGGTTCAAGCTGCTGATGCGCTATGCGCAGAGCAGCCGAAAGGCAGGCAACCGCGGCGCAAGCGGAAAAGGGAAAGGCACGCGGCAATACCATCAGCGCTGTGCAGTGCGCGTGACCTATGTGAAGAACAAGGTACGAGGACAATGGAAGGCGCATGGGCGCTACCTTGCGCGCGAGAGCGCCACATTCGAAGACGACGCAAAGGGCGCGGGATTCGACCGCGGAATCGACGTTGACGTTGCCCGACGCCTCGAAAGCTGGCAGATCGCCGGCGATCCTCAGCTGTGGAAACTGATCATCTCGCCGGAGTTCGGTGATCGGGTGGATCTGGCAGCCCTCACGCGCGGTGTGGTTGAGCGGATGGAGACGGACCTTGGAACGCACCTGGAGTGGGTTGCCGTCGAGCATCAGAACACGGAGCACCCTCACGTTCACGTTGTTGTAAGGGGGGTGAGAAGCGACGGGCAACCACTTCGCTTGAGCCGAGAGTACGTGCAACGGGGAATCCGAGCAATCGCGGAGGACCTATGCACCCGTCAGCTCGGCTATCGGACCGGGCTCGACGCCGCGGACGCCGAGCGCCAGGAAATCAGCGAAAAACGCTACACCACGCTTGATCGTCGGCTTTTCAAAAAAATTGATGGGCGCGGTCCTGGCTCGGAACCGGAGTCAATGTATTTCATGATCGTCTGCGATCAGGTGGCTGGTGCAAATGAGACCTTGCGCTTACAAAGACACCACGAATTCGCCCGTCCCGCGGTCCTTCAGCAGATGGGATTAGCTGAATCGATGGGCGGCAATGTCTGGCGGCTGCGCCGCGATGCCGAGCATGTTCTCCGGGCGATGCAGAAGGCGACTGACAGGCAGCGAACACTCGCAGCGCACGGGGCACTAATGTCGGATGAGCGGCTACAGATTGAAGTGCTCGACCCGAACCAATTCACGTCGGTCGAAGGGCGCGTGCTGGTTCACGGCGAGGACGAACAGAGCGGTCGCAGTTACCTGATGATCGAAGGAACCAACGCAAGAGTCTATTTCATCGACTACACGCGGGAGATCGAAGAAGCGCCAAGCCGCGGTGAACTCCGCACCAACTCGTTTGTGCGTTTGCGAAGGCAGGGACGTAGGTTGGACCTCGATGATTTGGGCGATGCTGAAAAGCTGCTGAGTAACCGACACTACCTGAATCAAGTTGCACACGAGCACCTCAAACGTGGGAGACCGACTCATGAGGACGGCTGGGGTGGTTGGCTCGGACGGTATCAAACTGCATTGGCCGAGGCGGAGACAGAGATCGAACTACGGCGCGAGTCCGATCAATACCAGAGGGACGTGAAGAGGCGAAACGTTGGTCACGCCTTGGATAGATGATTGCGGATTGCTCGGAGCCTTTCCGTTGCCTAGGCAGCGTTGGGTTCGCGACGATACGCTAATCCGCTGATTACAATACAAACGGGACCATGAAGACTTTCGGCGAGATCATTTCGGAAGCGCGTGCGGCGATCGGCATGAGCCAGAAAACCCTCGCGGGCAAGGTGAAGAAGGAAGAGGGAGAACCTATCTCCCCGCAGTATCTGAACGACGTTGAGCATGACCGGCGGAATCCGCCGTCGGAGTACATCATCGGCCAGCTGGCGACGATCCTGAATCTCGATAAGGATGTTCTCTGCATGGCAGCTGGAACCATCCCGGAGGACATGAAAAAGATTGCCGTAACTAAGCCGGAGGTGGCCAAGCAGGCGATCAAGGCTTTCCGCCGGAAGGTAGAGGGCTGAAACGATGAAGTGGGTTCCGGACAAAACGGGCCGGTTCACACTACGTCCACACTACGACCCGGATGAACTCGACCAGGAGTGCGAGCAGGCGCTTTCGTCATTTCTGCAGAAGCAGCATGGCAAGGTCGAATTCCCGATTACGACAGACGACCTGACTGTCCTAATCGAGACACGAGCCAAGTTGGATGTCTATGCCGACTTGTCGGAGGAGGGTACGGACGTGGAAGGGGTGACGGAGGTCGTGCAGGGTCAACGACCGTTGGTGAGGATCTCCAACGCGCTTCACGCGTCAAACATGGAGAATCGCCTACGCACGACTCTGACCCATGAATTTGGT
>JASHSD010000780.1 GCA_030036985.1 Bryobacteraceae bacterium | reverse complement strand
GAGCGCCCGCATAGCCCCACATATCGTTGAGCAGCATGGAAACGCTGTTGACGGCGTCCAACCCGATCGGAACATCGAGCGATGCGGTTGTTGAGGCGGGAGCCCAGTAATTCCTGGCTCCGTTTACCGCCAAGCCGTCGTCGATCATCGCAAACTGCGGCGAGCTTGCCAGCGTGCCCGTCACCGCGGTGCTTCCGTTATAGCCTGCATAAGGCGTGAAGGTGTTGTTGTGTCCGGCCATGAATAAATGGACGTCGTAATTCATCTCACTCCATCCGGTCGTATTTCCCGCGACGCAAACCGCACCTGCACATCCGTTCGTGATATAGCTCGACGTTAGTCCGTCAGTTCCGCCGATCTCCACATTGATGTTGCCGGCTGTGGCGACCGCGACTGAAAAAAGTAAAAAAATTAGAACCTTAGCAAGGCGCACCTTTGCTGCTCCTCCGACTCAAGCGCTAAACAGGCTTGATGGACTTATGCTACACGTTGGAACGGGCGAAAAACAACCAAAAATCTTGCACCTACGGGCTGAATGTACCGGTACCTGAACCAGAATCGTGATGCAAACTGCCCGTACCATCCGTGACCGATTGGCCGGCCGGTCGCGGACAACACTGTCGCGGCACTTATAAAGACTAACGAAGCACGTCAACGTCTTTCGGCCCTAACCCGTATTCGCACAGACCAAGTGTCGGGAGGAGTCCAGACGCGGCAGAGATGAGTGCCCGCGCCACGATGGTGAAGACAGCCTGTCGAACGGAGTCGTGGCGCAGACGCTCGCGTCTGCCGCACCGGCACTCGTGCCGGTGCTTTTCGGCTCGAGTATGTGCGAAATACGGGCTAAAGAAAACGCAAGGGACTGCCGATCTGTTTCGCGAGGTACCAGAGTTCATGTCGCTTCGCATTCCAGCCGCCGTTACGTTTTTTATTGCGCTGTCGAGCGCATCGGCGCCCGCATCCACAGCTCCCGTGGTGCACATTCCTCTTACATTCATGGAAAATGTAGGGCAAGCCGGCCCAACGGTGCGTTATATCGGAAACGGCCCGCAGCTCAAAGCATGGTTCCAGGATAAGGGTGTCGTCCTGCGACACCGCAACACCGTCGCGAAACTTACATTTGTCTCTGCCACGGCGCGTGCGGAATCCCCATCCGGGATTGCCGTAAGCGGCGTTCGCCCGATCGCAGCCAAAGCCAATCTCCTGGTCGGCAGCGATCGCCGGAGCTGGCGAACGGGTCTCCCTCTATTCGACGCCATCCGCTATACCGGAATCTGGCCTGGAGTGGAATTGAACTATGCGGCCGCGGACGGCCAACTCAAGGCGGAGTACGTTGTGGCGCCCGGCGCCGCGGTGGAGCCGATACTGCTGCGCTTCGACGGCAACCCGCGGATTCAGGACGATGGAAGCCTGCGCGTGAAGACCTCGTCCGGCGATTTCGTCGAGTCCAAGCCCGTCTGCTATCAACTGATCCAGGGCGAACGAAAGGAAGTTCCTGGTGGTTTTCGGGAGACGCCGGACGGCGCGGTCGGCTTCTGGACGGCGGATTATGACCATACGCAACCTCTGGTCATCGACCCCTCGATCCTCCTGAGCGGATACTTCGGCGGGGACTCCGAAGATACGATTACAGGCGTCAGCGTCGATAGCCTGAGTAACGTGGTGGTTGCCGGGTGGACCAGTTCCAACAATCTCCCGACCACGGGCGGCTTCCAGGAAAACTATGACGGGAACGTAGATGCGTTCGTCGCCGCTTTCACGCCGAATGGCGGTTCGCTGATCTACTGCACTTACCTGGGTGGATCAAGCGACGACCGGGCGTTTGGGCTGGCTGTCGACAGCGCGCGAAATGTCTATGTCACGGGACAAACATCCTCGACGAATTTTCCCGTCGCCGGCTCTTATCAGAAACGCCTGACCGGAACACGCGATGCGTTCGTAACGAAGCTGAATCCCGCCGGCAACGCGCTGATTTACAGCACCTATCTGGGAGGATCCAGTGAAGTCATCGGCTATGCGATTGCTGTAAGTTCAGCCTATAACGCGGTGGTGGTCGGCGACACTACCTCATCGAATCTTCCGGTCACCGCCGGCGTGGCTCAGCCGAAGTTCGGGGGATCGCAGGACGCATTTGTGGCGAATCTGTCGCCGACCGGGGGTTTGATCTTCCTGACTTACCTCGGTGGCAACGGAGTGGACCACGCCAGTTCCGTCGCCGTCGGATCGGCGGGAGCTTTCTATATAGGCGGATATACGTATTCGACCAACTTTCCAACCGTCAATGCATTCCAACCCAAGTCAGGCGGCGGGCAGGATGGTTTCGTGGCGCGGCTGCTGGCGGCCGGAAACTCCCTTTCTTTCAGCACCTATTTCGGGGGCACGGGCGGATCAAACGCAAATCCCGAGGAGGTCAACGCGATATGTCTGAATCCGCAGGGGACGATGGTCTACGTCGCGGGAACCACGAGTTCCTCGAACTTTCCTGTTACAGCAGGAGCCTACCAGAGCGCGTTGCGAGGCGAAACAGACGGTTTTGTCGCCGATTTTAATGTCCATGGAGTGTTGCAGCAATCCACCTACCTCGGCGGCTCGCTGAACGACAGCATCACCGCGATGGCGCTCGATTTTTACGGCTATCCCTACGTCACCGGCTCCACCGACTCACCGGATTTCCCGGTTCAGCAGCCAATCCAGAGCACCAACGCCGGAGACATGGACGCTTTTGTCGCCAAACTGAACCTGACATTGTCATCGGTAACCTGGTCGACTTACCTGGGAGGATGGGGCAACGACGGCGCCAACGCCATTGCGGTCGATTTCTACACGTCGGTCCTTGTGGCGGGCCAGACGAGCTCGGGTAATTTTCCCGCCGTGGGCAATCTTCAGCCGTATTCGACGGAGGTCCTGTCGTCCTTTGTAACCAAGCTGAAGCCCAACTTCACGCTCGGCGTCGCCTACGCGTCGAACGGCCAGCTCGCCTTCACGACCGATCCCTGGCACGTCGCAACCGATATTCAGACAACCTTCTACGGCGAGTCCACGGACATTCCGATCGCGGGTGATTGGACCGGAACCGGCACAAAGGAGATCGGCATCTTCCGCAACGGAACCTGGTATCTCGATACCAACGGCAACGGCATTCTCGATTCCGCAGATCAGGTCGTTCAGTGGGGTCAGGCGGGCGACATTCCTGTCGTGGGCGACTGGCTGGGAACCGGCCGTATCGCTTTGGGTCTCTACCGTCAGGGAACGTTTATCCTCGACCAGAGCGGCCATTTGACCGGCATTCCTACCGGCCTGAGCGACGCCACCTTCGCCTACGGCCAGGCGGGGGATCTTCCGGTCGCCGCCGATTGGAACGGCTCCGGCACGGCGAAGGTCGGAGTCTTCAACAATGGGCTGTGGCAGGTCGACTACAGCGGGACCCGAAACTTTCAGAACGCGGTCAGTTACACCTATGGCCAGGCGGGCGACCTGCCCGTGGTGGGCGATTGGGACAGTTCGGGACGGCCTTCCAAAATCGGGATCTACCGCCAGGGGTTATGGGTGCTCAACTATGACGGCAACAACCAGTGGGGCGTGCCGTACAGTACCGAACTGACGCTGGGATTCGGGTTTGCCGGTTACACGCCGCTGATATTCTGAATGGCCCGATCAGAATGTCAGCCCGACGCCGAACACGTTGATCGCGTAAAAGTACAGCTCGACATCGAGAGCGCGCTTGATGTTCTCCGCTTTGCGGAAACCATGCTGCTCTCCGGTGAACAGCAGATAACCGACGGGTGTTCCCTTTTTCCGCAGAGCCTCGACCATCAATTCGGTCTGGCTCTGCGGCACCACCATATCCTCGTCGCCCTGAAAGAAGACCACGGGCGCGGAAAGCCGCTCGGCGTGGGCGATCGGGGAGCGTTCCCGATACAGGTCCTCCCGCTCGGGATACGGCCCGACCAGCGAATCAAGATAGCGCGATTCGAACTTATGCGTATCGCGGGCGAGGGCGGCCAGATCGCCGACGCCGTAGTGGCTCGCCCCGCCTTTGAAGAAATCGCGAAACGTCAACGCCGCCAGCACGGTGTAACCGCCCGCGCTGCCGCCGGTGATCACGCAGCGGGCGCCATCCACGCTTCCCCGCTCCGTCAGATAGCGCGCGCCGTTGATGCAATCGTCAACGTCCACAATGCCCCAATTGGAATCCAAACGCTCGCGATATTGGCGTCCGAAGCCGGTACTGCCGCCGTAATTCACGTCGAGCACGGCAAACCCGCGGCTGGTCCAGTACTGAGTCGGCAGATCCAGCGCGCTCGAGGCGGCGGCGGTCGGGCCGCCATGGCACTTCACGACGAGAGGAGGCCGATCGCTTTCGGGCGCGATGTAATCGGGATTGAAAGGGGGATAGAACAGCCCGAACGCGGTCTTGTCGTCCGCGGTCGGAAACTCGACGGCTTCCACTTCGGAGAAATATTTGGCCAGATCGGGATCGTCGGCGATGCTGGTCGATTGCTTCACCACCTCCGTGGCCTGAGTATCGATATTCATGACGACGACGCTCCCGGGCTTCGTCGCCGAGCCGCCGCGGAAAACCAGGCGATTGCCGCGCGCGCGAACGGAGGAGATATCCGTCCACGGCACATCGAGCGGCGTCAGGGCGCCGGATTGAAGATCGATCGCGGCCAGATGCCCGAGACCCTTCGAAACGTAAGAGCACACGATGCGGCCATTTACCGCGAAAGCATAGGTCGACATGCCGAAGACCCATTGGGGCTGACCGAATTCCGCCTCCATCGGCGCCAGCGCCTCGATCGGCGAACGCGATTTCTGGCGGTACAGGTTCCACCAGCCGGAACGGTCCGAAACGAAGTAAAGCGCGGAACCGTCCGGTGCCCAGGCGGGCTGGAAGATCGATTCGCGCTCCCCGCCGGCAACCTGAATCGGGTCGCCGACGGGCTTTCCGCTCTGCGCCAGCTGCAACACGTAGAGGCCGGTCCCGGTCCAAGGCATGTTGGGGTGATCCCAGGCCAGAAAAGCCAGCCAGCGTCCATCCGGCGAGAGCTGTGGCGAGGAATAGAAATCGTGCCCCGAGGCAAGTACGAGACAGGAGTGATCCTCGGGATCGCCGGTCAGCCAGCCGTGATCCATATCGATCGAGACGATGGTGTTTTCCGGCTCGGCGCCGGAACCGTGCTCTTCGCGCACGCCGATCCACCGGCGCCGGCGCGTGTCGATGAAGCCGTCCGCGTATTGCCACGAGCCTTCGGGCGTCAGAGGATACGGCCAGTGGCCGCCGCGCTCCATGCGGTACAGGCGGCCGTCGGCGTAGTGGGAAAAGTAAATCACGCCGGCCGAGACACACCACGCGCCGCCGCCGTATTCGTGCACGCGGGTGCGCACGTTGAAAGGATCGGGATTGATATCCTCGTCCGAACCCCTGCCCGGCGCGTGCCGAACCACCACGCGCCGGCCCGCCTCATGCGGCCGCGACTCCAGCCAATAGATGTCGTCGCCGTCGAGGCGCACTTCGGAAAGACCGATCGATTGGGCCACGATGAGATCGGAAGTAATGGGCGATTTCCAGGAGCCGTAAGGTGCGCTGTTCATGCGTTTCCGTCTGTAAACTAATAGTGTGCTACGCCGTGCTTTTTTCCTTGCCTTTGTGAGCGCGGCGGCCTGCTGCGCGCAAACCGTACCGCAGTTGCTTGCAGTGGTTTCGGGAACGACCCAGTATCGCGAAACGGCAATCTCGCCCGACGGGCATTATCTCGCCTGGACCGAGACTCTGCGCAACCCCGACAATACGCAGTCCCGCAATTCAGAGATCTTTCTGCTCGACCTGACCCGGCCGGGCGCGGCGGCCCACAAGATTTTCGACGGCCAGACGCCGCATGCCGAGC
>JASHSD010000779.1 GCA_030036985.1 Bryobacteraceae bacterium | reverse complement strand
AGATGGGTCCAGTTCCGCCCACTTGTCCGGACCAGCCTCGCGGTAGTCCCACGTCTGAACGGCGCCCACCGCAGCGCAAACCGGGCAGGCGAGGAGAGTCGAGAGGCACGTGCGCCGATTCATATTCCTCTCCGATGCTGCAACCCGATATTCACAATGTCATTATCCGTCCTGCCTTCTGCCCACACAGTGTTGATCGCGCAGACAGTGTTGATCGCGCAGAAGGAAGCGTTCAGGAAAATGTCAGGAATTCTTCAGCGTTCTGTTTGAACGTTCCCGCCGACAATCGGATCGGACAAGCAGAACACCCATGCGACTTTACCTTTATCGATCGACAGCGGTTCTCATTCTCGTGGCGGCCGGCGGGCATCAGCTCATCGCCAAAGACAAGCATAAGAGCGATCCGGCGCAGGACCAGATCACGGTCGAGGCCCACCTCGCCGTTCCCGGCGCGCCGATTACACAGTTCGCGGCCACGCGGCATTACAGCCGAGCCTACGTATACGCCGAGCGCGGTCCGGGACAGCCGGTGACGCTTCTCGATGTCACCAATCCGGCCAAACCGAAGATTCTTTCCCAAGTCGCTTCGTCTCCGAGCATCGCGACCGGGAATCTGATGGCCGTGACAGGGACCGCCGCTCTCTCGACCAGCGCGGGGGAACCGGCGCAGCCGTCCACACAGACGATTCGCCTGATGGATTTCTCCGATCCCGCGAATCCGAAAGTGACGCAGCAGTTCGACGGCGTCACGGCGGTAGACAAGCTTCCAAACGGCCTGATTATGCTGGCCAACGCGGATGGCGTGTGGATTCTCTCGCAGCACCTTGCCGACGATCCGGCGGACGACGCGCGTTATGTCCGCAAGGTGATTTACGGCGAGAGCATGTACTGATCTCGTTACATCCCGAAGCCCTATACATCCTGCCGGCCCGATCGAAGCACTACGACGCGTCGGGTCGGCTTGCCAGGCGGACATCGATACACTGCGTGCAGGAACCGTGGTTGAATCAATCCGCCGCCATGCAAATCGCGGGCGTCAGCCTGACGGGAGGATCTCGCGCCGGACGGACTCTCGTGTCGGCGGTTCTTGCCCACGCTCGCGCGACAGCTTCGCCGACATGATCTACGTGCTCCTGCCCGTTTGGCAGGTGCAGCTCGCACTCGGCTATGTCGCACTGGCGCTATTACGCGCCATCTATGTGGCTGCCCCGGCCCTGCTCCAGGCGTTGTGCTGAGGGACATTGCTTATGGCGGGAAGGCGGGTGGTCCGCTCGGCAGATACAATTTCGCCGGTGACCTCGGCGAGACCTCGCTCCCGCCCGCCGTTTCTCTGCTGCCGACCGTGATGAATTGGCGTCCGGCGCTGTGGGTCGTAGCCGGTCTGGGAACTGTTGTCGGGGCGCTGATCGGCCCGCTCATGCCACCCGCCCCGGGCCCTCCGGTTACGCTTACCGCGCCGGAGGCTGAGGCCGCCGGCAGAGGCGGTTTTGGGCTGCTTCTCTCCATTGACATGCTGGACAGCAATCTGCGGCCGGCTCGGGACGCGTCCTGGTCTTTATTGCGACGGTGGTGATGACCGAGGTTGGCGTGACCGCGGCCATCCTGACCGTATCCGCTTTTGTCTGTCGGACCGAGTGTCGAACCGACCCTGCCCTGTTGCCGCTGCTGGGCGATGCTCAACGGCACATCTTCAGTGCTCTACACCGGAACGTTGGAGTCGAGCGCATTGTCTCCCGTGCTCTACGGGCGGTTCGGTGACGCTGCTGTCACCGCGATTGGCAAGATCGGCGCACGCTCGAAACTCCTGACCGGGATTCACTTTGGCGCCACTTCGAGGAAAGCGTCCAGAGTTTTCGATCGCTCGGCGCCCGAAGTATGGCCACTCACCCGAGCGATGACCTTACAGGCACCCGTCGAGTGCAGGCGCTCCTCCTCCCGCGATCGCACCCCGTGACGCGCTATAGCGCAGACGGCCCGGGTCGATCCGTCGGAGTAGACCACGCTGTTCGACGCCGCATCATAACTGAGGCCAGGCGCCAGCACAGTTTTGACCCCGGGCCCGCGGTCGCTGTCATCGCCGTTCATATAGGTGCCGGGATACGTGTATTCCAAACGAACTTCGGCGTCGCCGGTCTTCCGACTAACCGCGAATGAGTAATCCAGCAACGCATACTTGGCCGGCACCGAGTCGATCCGGACGGGCGACGGGGATACTGCGCCGGAGAGGTGTACCGACCAGACTGCCGCTGGAAGTGCAAAAACCAGAACTAGGAAAGAGCGTCGTTTAGTCATTTTTGCGCCGATATGGAACCTTTCCACCTCGGTTTTAGCATCGTTCCGGCAAACCTGAGCCTGAACACTTGCTTACGTTTCCCTGACCCACCAAGAGTGCCGACGCTCGGCATACATGACCAAAATGTCATAAATATGTAAGTAATGTGAAATGTATAGAAAGTCTATAAACTTAGTATGGCTTACCGAGGGGCGCGATGAACGGACTGACGAAGAAGTGCCAATACGCACTTCGGGCACTCTACTTCCTCGCGCGCGAATACGGTAACGGGCCTGTCCTGCTGCCCCGCATCTCCGCGCAAACCCACGCGCCCGCGGAGTTTCTGCACACGATTCTGCTGGAACTGAAAAATGCCGGTCTGCTCGACAGCCGGCGCGGTCCGCAGGGTGGGTACTACCTCGTGATGCCGCCGGACCGGGTGACCTTGGGAAGGGTCATCCGCCTTATCGACGGACCTCTGGTGACCTCCCCATGCCTCGGCGGAGCCGATGATCGTCGATGCACTGAGTGTCCGCAACCGGAGACCTGTCTGACGCGGCTGTTGATGAACGAAGTACAGGAGGCGATTTCAGCCATCATGGATCGCACTACTCTCTCGGCCGGGGCTGTTTAGAAGAAGATGGCGGACCCGCAAAAAAATTTGTTCATTTTCAATCACCCTGAATTCTATCGACTTTGAGGATAAATATGAAGAAGGCGTTTAAAAACACGATCCTGACCTTTATCATCTGCGGCTTGCCGCCGACGCTCGGCGCGCAGGTCGTGGGCGGCACAATTTCCGGGGTGATCAGAGACTCATCCGGCGCGCCGCTTGCGGATGCTTCCGTCGTGGTCCGCAACGTGGAAACCGGAGCCGAGCGCAGAATAGCCAGCGACAGCACCGGGCACTACGCGGCCCCGTCCATCTCCGTCGGCCGGTTCGAGGTAACGGCGTCGAAACAAGGATTCGCCCCGCAGACCAAAACGGGCATTACGCTGGTCGTGGCGCAAAAGGAGGAGGTCGATTTTCAACTGACGTTAGGCGCGGTCCAGCAGGCTGTCACGGTCTCCGAGGAGGCGCCGCCCGTCAATACTTCGACCGAGCAGACGTCGGGAATCGTCAATGAAACCCAAGTCAAAGACCTGCCTCTCAACGGCCGCAGCTATGACGAGCTCATCCAGCTGAATCCGGCCATCGTCAATTATTCGGCGGAACGCTCGGGTGGCGTCGGGACCTCCAATTCCGCGGTGGGAAACATGTTCGCGGTATCCGGACAGCGGCCGCAGGATAATGTGTTCCTGCTGAACGGAATCGAGTATACGGGCGCGTCGGAAATCAACCTGACGCCCGGCGGTACGAGCGGCGAGCTTCTGGGCGTGGATGCCGTGCGCGAGTTCAACGTGGTCACGGATACGTATGGCGCGGAATACGGCAAGCGGCCCGGAGCGCAGGTCAGCATTGTAACGGCATCGGGCTCGAACGACGTGCATGGCACAGTCTACGAGTTTTTGCGCAATAGCGATCTGGACGCCCGTAATTTCTTCGACCAGGGCGCCATCCCCCATTTCGAGCGCAATTCCTTCGGCGGAAATCTGGGAGGCCCCATCGTAAAGAACAAACTTTTCATTTTCGGAAATTACGAAGGCTACTGGCAGAATTGGGCGCTGAGTGATGTCACCCTGGTGCCCGATGACGCCTCCCGCGCGAAGGCGGTTCCGTCCGTGCAACCGCTGCTGAATCTGTGGCCGGTACAGAACGGTCCCGAGCTCTTATCGAATGGAAACCCCAGCGGCATCGCTGAGGCCTATAGCCATCCTCCGCAGCACATCCACGAAGACTTTGGCACAACACGTTTCGACGACAATCTCAGCAGCAAGGATCTGCTCTTCGCCGTTTACACGGTTGACAACAGCGCGGCCAACACGCCCTCGGCCAATCCCTTGAGC
>JASHSD010000778.1 GCA_030036985.1 Bryobacteraceae bacterium | reverse complement strand
GGGTAAGGTCCCGAAAACCAACATTCGGTCCCAACAGCCCAACACTCCGGCAATCTCCGCCGCGTGCCGGTCCGTCAGTAGCTCGATGCCCACTCCGGCATCATAACCAGACCTGTTTGGTTCCGGCTACGCCGGGTTAGGGTTGCGCCTCAGCACCGTGGGCGCGGCTCGGCATGACCGGCGATCGCTCAGCGCCTACTGCAGCAGGCTCAGGCCCATCTTGACCACGACCCACAGCGCCCAGAGGCATCCGACCGAAACCAGGCCGTAAAAAAAGCTGCTCCGGGTGATCTTCGAAAAGCCGTAGGCAAGGAATCCGATCTCGATGAAACTGAGGATGTCGATCGAGCCGAGGAATGCGTAGAGAGCTTTGCCCGTCGTGTCCTTGTCCATGAAAGCGGCCACATTCGTGGCCAGCAGGTTCTGGTAATCGAGGGTGCTCGGGCCCGGCGAAATATAGAGGACGAGCACCGACATAATCGTCGTGACCACGGCGTATGGTAAATACGCAAGTACGACCATGGAGAAAGTGGAGCCGAACTTCGGCTGCTGCGGCGCCATCATGCCGAAAATGGACAGCCCGCCCGCGACGATCAGAGGCAGCAACAGGACCGCGATCACCACCTCGCCGTACGCGATATAGGTGATCGCGGGCGAGTTTTCGGCGTTGGTCATGGCCTGCTGTTTCTGGTCGGGCGTCATGTTCGTACGGGCTTCAATCTGCTGCCGGATGATGGTGTCGAGGCCGATCTTCTGGAGCACCGCGTAAGTGGCGAAGAAACTCAGCACAAGACTCAGGATCAGCGGCAGCACCCATACGCCGCGCCGGTTAGGCAGGCTGGCGAAGAGCGTGCCGGGTTCGTAAAAGACTTCCAGTGTGGCCATGATCGATTCCAACGGAGTTTATCACCAAAAAGTTCGGTTTGTTTTCAAAGCCCCGACATCAAGGCCGGTACCCCAGTTGCGCCAACCCCGATCCAGCTGCACGAGCAGGTCGGCCGGACCGGACTGGAGCACCAGGGGACGGGCTTGTTTCAGATATTCAATCGCTTTCGCCCGCTCTCCTGAGTTGGCGTATGCCTGCGCGAGCGTAATCAGAAAAAGAGGCGTGGTCGTGTCATTCCGCTGGAGCGCGGGAATCAACACGGGGATCGCTTCGCGGCTGCGGCCCGAATTGATGAGAAGCTGTCCCAGCATCAGCCGGGCCGGACGAAAGGAAGGATCGACCGCCAGCGCAAGGCGGTAATGTTCGATCGCCTGGGCCGGCCGATGCTGCCTCATCATGATGTCCGCCAGCCAGGATTGAGCCCCCCCGTCGTCGGGCTTGAGGGAAATCCCTTTCTCGATGGCGGGGGCCGCGGCTTCGTATTTGCCCTGACTGGCCAGAGCAGTGCCGTAGTAAAGATAAACCTGCGGAACATCGGGGCTGACCCGCCTGGCGGTCGCATAGAGAGCTTCCACTTCCTGTGGAGACGACTGGTTCGGGAACTGAGCCATATATAGAAGGTTCACCAGACAGTCCGGGTTGTCCGGATGCCGGGTAAGAACCGTGCCCGGTACGACAAACCGAGCTTATGCGTTGAATCGAATTCCCCGTGCCCAGTACGACAAACTGAGCTTATGCGCTGCGATGCTATACTAGGCGGCAGGGGTCAACGCGGGCGCGTTGATATGCAATATCAATAATATTGATTTTGTGTTCATCGCCGGATTAATTTATCCGGATCTCCGCCTGAAACCCACGGCCTTCACATTTGAGCCATAAACAAAAAGGCCCTCTCCCCGGTCTCGGGGAGAGGGCCTTTTATGTCTGGGACGAAAATCAGATCACATCATCGTCGTCGTCATCGTCGTCCGCGTCGGCTTTGCCGGTTTTGGCGGCCCGCACCGGATGATTGAAGTCGCTCGCCGGGCGAACCTTCTTCTCGCCCGGGAAGGGGACCTTATAACCCGTCGCCTCATACCAGTCGAAGTGCCGGACGGTATCCGCGTCCAGCGAATCGGGAGTGTGATACTTGGCGGCAAAGACATTCGCCTTCATTTCCTGCCAGCCGGCCCGCAGAGCTTTCACGTCAGGCCTTTCCGGCCGGCGCTCCGCCGGGGCTGCGGTGCTGCAGGTATTGAGGCTGGGGGTGATGTTCGAAGGCGCCGTATATCCCGCCACGCCGTAACACAACGGGACCTGATTCGGCACGTGCGACCACGCCAGGAAGTTCTCCGCCGGCGGATTGTCGATGAAGAGCGGCGTCATCGGCGAGGCCACCAGGTCGAACTGGTTCATGGGCGCCAGACCGAGAATCTGCTCGATCGTGCGCGTCATGTTGACCTGCGTGTAGAAGGTGCTCTCTTCGGTCACCCCGGCCCCCGTGCCGTCGAGGTTCACCTTCTGTTTGACGAAGGGGCTGATGACATAGCCAGGGCTGCGGTGGCCGTCGACATGATCGACGCCGTATTGCGCGTCGTCTTCCTCGATGAAGATCGCCGAACTCGACCAGATGGGGCTGTGGCTGATGATGTCGACGACCCGCCCGACGGCCAGATCGTTATCGGCCACTTCGGCCGTCGCGTTCGGCGGGCCGGTGGTGTGGTCGCTCATGATCCAGAGGAATTCCAGCTGGGGCGCCGTACCGGCGGACACGTCGGCGGAGAAGTCCTGCTGCCACACATCGACCCGGTATTGATCCGGGATGCCCAGATCGAATTGCGGGTAGTTCTGCACCGTGATGTCGTACAGGTTCGGGAGCGGCGTCACCGAGCCGATGGAGTTGTAGTACTGGAGCTGCGTCTCGTTGCCCGACTCGTATTCCAGCGTGTCGTTGTAGAACTGGGTCCAGCTCGGCTCGCAGCTGTCGGAAACCACAAACGGCAATGTGACAGGTGTGGAACCCGCGCCATTATAAGAATTAGCCTGGGTCATGTTGTTCGGAGTGCAGCCCGGCACGGTGAACGTGTTGCTCTCGACGTACTCGCCGTAGTTTTTCACCGTGACGCCGGCCGCGGCCGCCACGTCCCACAGATGGCCGGTCTTCTGATAGGCGATCGCATCCCCGCCGTTCGAGGGATAGTCGCGGAGCCAGTCCGGCGACTGGATGTCGTCGGAGTAGGGCGCCATGGCCTGCGTGATCCAGTTATGACCGTCCGCCGACTGGCGGCTCGGGTTGTAGAAATTGTCCAGAAGCGGGAAACGCTCCACCAGCGCGTGCGCGTTCGGCGTTACCACAGGGTAGTCGGCGAGCGTCGAGCTGTCGCCGAAGACGGCGAGAGAGGGGTCGCCGTTACCGCCGGCCACATCGC
Source organism: Bryobacteraceae bacterium (assembly GCA_030036985.1). GTDB lineage: Bacteria > Acidobacteriota > Terriglobia > Bryobacterales > Bryobacteraceae > BOG-234. The sequence continues at coordinate 2,074 of JASHSD010000778.1, read as the reverse complement.
CCATGATCTGATCGTAGGTGCGGTTTTCCCGGATGATCACGAAGATGTGCTTGATCTTCGACGGAGCGCCGATCTTCGCGGGGATCGCGACCGGCTGCGCCCCCGGATTGCCGCCCGAGGCCGACGCGATATTTTCAGACAAATCCCAGTGGTTGTTCTCGTAAACCGTCTGCGTCATATCCGTCAGTGTCAGGGCATCCGGCACGGGGACGATGCTGACGGTACCCAAGTCCTGGTGGGTGTTGAAGTCGACCACGCCCTCCTCTTTTCCATACGAATTTTCGGCCGTGTTGGTCGGAGGGGGCGCCACACCGAAGCCGGTGGTCCCGATGCCCTTGTCGTTGGCCACGAGCAGGGCGCCGTCCGCCGTGTCCAGCACAACCGAGCTTGGCGCATAGCCCACCGGGATCATGCCCGCGACGCTGTAGCACGACGTGGTCAACGCGCAAAGGCCGGATGGAAGGTTCACGACCGCGATCGCGTTGGCATTATATAGCGCCACGTAAGCGACGTTGTTCACCGCATCGACGGCGATCGAGTTCGGCCCCGCGCCATAGGCTGACGTGCCCGGCAATCCGATGGGCAGACCGAGATTGATCGTCGACGCCACCTCGTTGGTGGCCGTGTTGATCACTGAGATGGTGTCGTCATAGGTATTGGCAACCAGCAGGAAGTTGTTCCAGAACGCCATGCCCGTCGGATGCAGTCCGACCGGGATGCTTCCGGTGACCGTAAACGTGGAAAGGTCGACCACGGAAACCGTGCCGCTGGCCGTGGAGCCGGTCGGCCACGTGGCGACGACCGGGGTGCCGTTGGAGTATCCCTGGAAGTCGTCCGCGGTGGCAATCCGGCCGGCCTCGTTCGACACATAGGCGGTTTTGCCATCCGGCGAGATCACGACGCTGTGCGGGACGTTACCGACCCGGACCTCCGCGCCCTCAACCGGCGTCGTCTGAGTCAGGTCGATCTTCGTCAGCGTGTCGTTGTTGTCCAGCACGGCGTAGGCGGTCTTGCCATCGGGCGAGATCGCGATGCCCAGCGGATAAGAAGTGAACGTGTGATCCGAGAAAATCGAATACGGGTAGCCGCACGGAATGGCAAAGCTGCCTGTGGTTCCCGGAGGGCTGTTCTCGGGGAAGCAGGTGACATTGGTCAAAAGACCTGAGCTGTTGACGTCCAACGGAACGCTGACTTGTGTGCCGTCCGACAGCATGCCCGTCTTCGGATCCACGTTGGCAATGGCGACATAGCTGGCGGGGCCGTAACTGCCGTCCTGGCTGAACAGAAGATGCAAGCCATCCGCCGTATAGGTGATGCCGTTGTGGCTGCCGTCCGCATCGGTGCCTTTCAGCGTGCTGTAGGTCTGCACGACGGCGCCGGTCTGTGTGTTGAAAATCGTCACGGCCTGTGGGGCGCCCATCTGCAGGACGGCCGCCGTGTGCGTCGCGGTATTGGGGTTCAGCGCGACGGCCTTTGCGCGGGTCGTGATGCCCAGATAGACTTGGGCGCCGGCCGGAGTGATGAAAGCGCCGTCGCTCGCGACCCATGGATATGGCAGGGTCAACGGATAGTTCGGACCCTGCGTTCCGTTCTGGTTCTCGCCCACTGTGTAGGTCGGGAACGGTACGGACTGGGCGAACGCCGGAATGCCCACCCCCGCCGCCGCCATACCGACGAGCAGCATACGGTTAATTCGAGAAATGTTCTGAGATGAATTTCGAGACACGTGTGTTCTCCTCTTATTGGTACCCGTGCGAAGTCTAACAAGCGACAATTACGCCTGTATTACGTCTGCATGACGCGGGAATCACAGTCTTAATCATTAATTCTGTGTTGGACACGCGACTTTAGTCGCGTCTGGAGATTGGCCATTTGCACGGTAAGGGCGATTGACGGCCAGGCAAAGATTTCGTTGAACCTTTGCGAGGGGAAGTCTGTAGCGTGAGCATGAGGGCTTGTTGGGAGGGTCCTCGTGCAATGCCGGTCACAATCGGGGGTGGACTATCATTCTGCGGCCATGCGCTGACGGAAGGCGAGTTGGACCGGATTCGCCGCATCACGCGCGAGTTCGCGA
>JASHSD010000777.1 GCA_030036985.1 Bryobacteraceae bacterium | reverse complement strand
ACCTGCCCCACAAATTCGTACCAAGGTGGCGCAGACTCTCAGTCTTCCCCAATCCTGCCGGCTTTGAGCCGATAGCTGTTTATATTTTTGCGAACTCGGCCAGAATCGCCGCCAGCGCCTTGCGAAACTGCTCCGGCGTCGACACGTCGAGCAACCGCGGCGCGAGCGGCTTCAGCATCGGCTCCAACTGATCGACGAGACCTGTCACGAACGGCCGGGTAGGGCGGCCGTCGGGGTTCACCACAATCCGCGGGCCCTGCTGATATCTCAGATAAATCAGCCTTACGTCGGGACGGGGCTTTATCCCGATCGGATGAATATCCACCCCCTTCTCAAACGAAACCGTCGCGCTCAGCACGATCACCACGCGCAGCGGCCGCGGCGGCCGCATGAGGCGCGCCACGCGATTGAGAAAAAAATCGGCATTATAGCGCCGGTTCGCCAGCGACCTCACGTCGATAATCCCCGGATTGGCGTCATTCAGCGCCTCGCCGACCTTGTTCCAGTCGAGCGTCCGCACATCGTCCTGACGCCACGTCACGCGACGGCGGGCCAGATCGAGAAACTCCACATTGAATTTCGCGTTCCGCCAATCCACCTGGGTCAGCACCTTGGCCTCGGGCAGCAGCGCCGCCAGATTGCGGTCGCGCACGCGGCTGGAACCTTCGAGCCGCTCCGCTGGCGTCAGGTTCACCAACAGATCCACCTCGACCGCGCGGCGCGTCTCCGCCGCCAGGTTCGGACGCCCCTCGATCGAAGGCAAATACCAGCGGTCGGGAGCGACATCGGCGGTAAAAAACTCAACCGCCGGCAACCCGCGCCACATTTCGGGCAGCGGATCGTTCCTGAGAGCCGCCACATGCAGGTTCCGCCGGATAATACTGTAGTCGTCGCCGGCGGTGTCGCAAACGCCGACCGCGATCCGATAGTTTCCCGGAACCACGAAGAAGGATTGCGAAAACCGGGCGGCGCGCGCCTTCACACCCTCCGGCAGATTTTCGAGGTCAAGCTCCTGGTGCGCCTGCCATACGCGGTTCGCTCCGTCAATCACCTGCAGGAGCAGCAGGAGCTTCCCCGCCCCCGCGCGTTTGGAGATCTCGGCGCCATCGACCTCCACGTCCACGTTCACAGCCAGCCGCTGATGAGGCGTCAGCTCAGGCTCCGAAATATGCGGACTCCAGCGGATTCGCGATGAATTGCCCTGGCGGAGCCATTGATCGAAGGGGATGGTCGAGAAGACGGGGTCGCTGGTCCCCTGCCCCGCCGTCAGCCCCGAGGCGGCGGCAAAACCGAGCACGGCGATCAATGTGAGCCGGGTCACTGGAGCAAAAGGATAGCATCCGCGCGCCGCGAGGGTGCATCATCGAATTATGGCGAACTTGAAATTAACCGTGGAAGGCATGACTTGCCAGGGCTGCGTGCGCAGCGTCGAAAAAAAGCTTTCCAATGTGCCGGGGGTCGCGTCGGCGCGCGTGGATCTGGAAGCGAAAAGGGCGACAGTGGCATACGACAGCACGCGGACCACTGCCGAGCAGATGATTGCCGCGGTGGAACAGATCGGATTCAACGCGTCCATAGTTTAAGACGACGGCGTAAAAACGACAGCATGAAGACCGAGCAAGCCGAGCTGCCGATCGGGGGCATGACCTGCGCCGCCTGCGCGCGCACGATCGAACGGCAGCTCACTCACGCTCCAGGCGTGGAGAAGGCGAGCGTCAATTTCGCCACCCGCACCGCCTCGGTCGCATTCGATCCCGCGCGAACCGGAATCGGGGATCTCGTAGCCGCGGTCGAGGAGGTCGGATACGAAGTTCCCTCGCAGCCCCAGGAAATCGCGGAAGCGGCGGCCATGCGGGAACTGCGCAGGCGGCTCATTGTGGGCGCGGTCTTTGCCGTTCCTGTATTCGTTCTCGGTATGCTGGAGCGCGCTCCCGTCGCGCAGTTCGTCCTGACGCTGCCGGTGCTGTTCTATGCCGGGCTGAGGTTTTTTGGAGATGCCTGGACTGCGGCACGGCATCGCTCGGCGAACATGAATACCCTGATCGCGCTTGGCACCGGCGCGGCGTTCCTATATTCCACTTGGGTGCTTCTGACCGGCGGCCGGGATGTCTACTTCGAAGCCGCCAGCGTGATTGTGGTTCTGATCCTCGTCGGCCGCCTGCTGGAAGCCCGCGCGACAGGGAAGGCCTCCGATGCGATCCGGCATCTGATGAACCTGCGGCCGGCGACCGCGCGCGTGGTTCGCGATGGCAGCGAGCGGGAGATCCCGCTGGCCGAGGTACGCGTCGGCGACATTGTGGTCGTGCGGCCCGGCGAGCGTGTTGCCGTGGATGGCGTGGTGCGCGATGGTGCGAGCGAAATCGACGAATCGATGCTGACCGGCGAGAGTCTGCCTGTTTCGAAGGCCGTCGGATCGGACGTCTTCGGCGGCACGATGAACGGCACTGGCGCTTTCCGCTTTGAAGCCACGAAGGTCGGACGCGAAACCGCGCTGGCCCGGATTATCGAACTGGTGAAACGCGCGCAGGGGTCGAAGGCGCCGGTGGCTCGTCTGGCCGATGTGGTGAGCGGGTACTTCACCCTCGGGGTTCTCGCGATCGCGGTCGTGACGTTCGCCGCCTGGTTATTTTTCGCGCCCTTGGGCACCGCGGTCGTGAACGCCGTGGCTGTACTGATCATTGCGTGTCCCTGCGCGATGGGCTTGGCCACGCCGACCGCAATCATGTGCGGCACGGGACGTGGCGCGGAGCGCGGGATTCTGTTCAAAGGCGGCGAAGGCCTCGAAACCGCGGCGCGCGTGGATACGGTCGTGCTGGATAAGACCGGCACCATAACCACCGGCAAGCCGGTCGTGACGCGCGTGCGGGCTGCGAACGGTTTTGGCGAAGATGAAGTTCTGCGGCTCGCCGCTTCCGTCGAGCGCTGGAGCGAGCATCCGCTGGCGCACGCGATCATGACGCGGGCGAACGGCGCGCCACTCGAAGCTGCCACGGATTTTCGCGCCGTTCCCGGCAAAGGTGCGGAAGCCATGGTCGCGGGCAGGCGCGTATTCGCGGGACGCGGCGAAGAAGGCGCCATCGCGGTGGATGTCGACGGGGTCCATGCGGGCGCATTCGAAATCGCCGATGAGCCAAGGCCGGAAGCCGCGGACGCCATCCGTCGGCTGCGCGCGCTGAACGCCGAAGTCTGGATGATCACGGGCGACAATGCGCGCGTGGCCCGCGAGATCGCGCGCGCGGTGGGCATCGACGAGGCCCAGGTGCTCGCCGAAGTGCTGCCGCGGGACAAGGAACGCGAGATCGCGCGGCTCAAATCCGAAGGCAAGCGCGTGGCGATGGTAGGCGACGGCATCAACGACGCTCCCGCGCTCGCCCGCGCCGACGTCGGCATCGCCGTCGGAACCGGCACGGACGTGGCCATCGAAGCCGCGGGGGTGATCGTCATGCGCGGCGATCTGCGCGGCGTGCCGCAGGCGTTGGCGCTTGCGCGGCAGACGCTGCGCGTGATCCGGCAAAATCTCTTCTGGGCGTTCGGCTATAACGCGATCGGCATTCCCATCGCTGCCGGCGTTTTGTATCCGTTTACGGGATGGATGCTCTCGCCGATGATCGCTTCGGCTGCGATGGCGTTATCCAGCGTCTCGGTGGTGACGAACAGTCTGCGGCTCAGGCGTTATCGCGTCGCGGAATAAGACGTCCGAATCCGAGATTGCAGACGATCTCGATCATGCTCCAGTTGATGTTGCGCAGCAGGCGGCGCTTCAATCCCATATAGGGCTGCGTGCCCGCGAAAAGGTCCTGCATCACCTCGCGGAACTTCGGACTGAGACGCGTGAACTGCACCATCCGGCTGGTGATCGCGCCCCGCAGGAACGTGCCGTGAAAAACCCGATGAGCCAAACGGGAGCCGAACTCCAGCTCGGCCGTGAAATCGCGGCGCAGCAGCCTGCGGTAGGCCGCGCCCCCGAGATCGAAAGATTCGGAGAGAATCGCTTTGGTGGCGAGATCGGCCGACCGGAGCGCGTAATAGAGGCCTTCACCGGTAATGGGATCGACCAGCCCGGCCGCGTCGCCGACGGCCGCCCAGCCTTCCCCCGAAACGCGATTCCCCTTCCACGCCGGGGTCTGCAGACACGGCAGCAGATGGCTATAGAACGTCGCGCCGGCTTTCGAAAGACCCTGCTCCTCCATGTAACGTTCGAGGCGAACGCGCATGGCCGACGCAGGTAAGCCCTTCCCGCAGATTCCCACGGACAGATGGCCGCAGCGGGGAAAGACCCAGATGTAACCCGCGAATCCGGGCAAAAACTGAATATCGATGCGATCGCGTTCGCCGGGGATGTAATAGCCGAGAGCGGTCATGGCGTCGGCGGGCGTAAGAGCGGTGCCGAAATCGCGCAGCGGGTTGCGCGCGCCGGTCGCCAGGATGCAGTAATCCGCGTCCAATGTGCCGGTCCGGGTCCGCAGCGCCCAGCGATCTCCGCGGCGCTCGATATTCAGAACCCGGTCTTTTTCCAGCTGCGCGCCGGCGCGTTGCGCGCGACCGAGCAGCATTCCGTTGAGATCGTAGCGGGAATAAATCAGCAGAGGCTGATCCAGCGCGAGCGTGACGGGCTTGCTCTTCGGCGCGGCCAGCACGGTATTGCGCACGATTTTTTTCGGCGTGTCGTTTTCGGCGAGGAAAGGATATTGAGCATAGGCCTTATACGTGAGGCCGCCGCCGCAGGGTTTTTCCCAAGCCAGCTTTTCGTCGAAGACAACCGTATCCACGCCTGCCGATGCCAGCCTCTCAGCGGCGAAGGCGCCGGAAGGACCGCCGCCGAGGACCGCCACCCTCATTTCGAGCTGTTCGGAACTTGCGGATGCCCGGGCGGCAATGGCGTACCGGGCTGCAGGGTACCGGACACGCCGGGGTGTCCGGGCGGGAGCGCCGTTTGACCCGGCTGCTCCTCGTTATGCGCGTTCATATTGCGGCTCTTGATGCGCCACTCGTCGCCCTGGCGCTCCATCACATAACTCATAGTGATCGCCTGGCTTCGCGCACCACCCTTGGGCATGAAGCTGACCTGCGCGTCGGCTTCGTTCTGACTGAAGGACACCGAATCCACGTTGATGTCCATGCTTCCGACATCCACTTTCTTCGCGATGTCCTTGATGATTCCCTCTTTCACCGCTTCCTCGGTATCGATATTCTTCGAGCAGCCCGCTGCCAGCAGCGCGGCGAGAAGAAGGACAGCTGATTTCACGATTCGATTATACCCGCCGATGAGTGCCGCGACCCTACTGAGCCGCGCGCGTAAGCAAGCGGTGCGACGCGTCTCCGATGAGCGGCGACCGCTCCCTCAGAAGCCGTGAAAAATTGCATTTTCGCCGCACCTTTCGATAAAGGGCGTCTGGTTCGATGGCGGGGTCCTTTCAGTCCCGGGGATTCGGATTCTCGGGCTGTCTGCCCGTGAATAGCTCCTGGGCGCGTTCCCTTTACGGAAGCGGGCGTGGCGGACCCGCTCAAAACGG
>JASHSD010000776.1 GCA_030036985.1 Bryobacteraceae bacterium | reverse complement strand
GGAGCCTCTGTCAACGGGTGATCTGATTCTGGCCGAGGTGCTGCAGGGATTCGGCGACGAGCGGGACTTCGACATCGCCAGACGAATGCTGAGATCTCTCGATATCGTCGATCTGGGCGGACAGGACATTGCCATTCAGGCGGCAAGGAATTTCCGGGTGCTGCGGAAGCTCGGCGTGACGATTCGAAAAACCATCGACACGGTGATTGCCACCGGATGCATCGAGGGCGGTTATCAATTGCTCCACAACGACCGCGACTTCGATCCGTTCGTTAAACACCTGGGTCTGCGCGTGCTTTAAGAACGGTGCATTCCATCCGCAAATTCGCGGTTTCCGCCGCGGCGTTGGTCGTGCAAACGGTTTCGCGCAGTTACCCAAATCTGAAGCGGCTTTCACGATAAGCTTGAAAGGAACCCCGAATCATGAACGTTGAAATTCGCAAACCGGAGCTGCTGAAGCGCGTCACCGCCGAAATTCACAGCCGCCATCTCCACGATGCGGATGAGCTGTTTGAACAGGCGCTCGACGCGCTCGATGAAAAATCGCCCATGACGGCATCGCCCGGCGGCCAAACCGGCTCGGTCATTCTGAAGGCGTTGCAGGCTTCGCCATACCGCGATATCGATCTCACGCCGCCCCGCGTTCTTCTCACGAACGTGCGGGACGTTGTGCTCTGATGGTGTGGTTGCTCGACACCAACATTCGTGACGGCATTTTACGACACCCAACCGCTTGACCAGCTTTACATCAGTATCCTCAGCATCGCGGAAATTCGTTTCGGGATTGAGCTGCAGCAAGACCCGGCACGGCGGATGGAATTGCAGGACTGGCTGACGCTGACATTGCAGCCCACCTTTGCGGGCCGGATTTTGCCGGTGACGGAAGACATTCTGCTCAGATGGCGGCTGCTGCTCGAAAGCGGACGAAAGAGGGGGCATACCTACTCACATCCCGACCTTTTGATCGCGGCGACGGCCATACAGCACGGGTTTACCGTTGTCGCGCGCGACCGGAGGGATTTCGATAAGGCACACGTGCCGGGTTTGAACCCTTGGGAAACAGCATAACCCTGACGTTTCTATCTTCGTGCCAGGTAGTTTATTGCGGCGACACGCGGCTTCAATCTATCGCTCGTTCGCGGACTGCGAAACTACAGTAACATTGGAAGCCGAGCGATTCCAACTGGAAACCCACGTGACGAATTTACGTATTTCCGCTTTGATTCTCATCATACTTCCGCTCATCGCGGACCGTCCCGCGCGAGCGGCGGCGCAATTTGACGTGGCTGCCGTGAACCCGAGCGGCGCGAACGAGCCGATGAGCCTGCGGGTGACGCCGGGCGGCATGTGGTTCGCGACCGGGGTGACGCTGCGATTTCTCGTGACGCTGGCTTGGCGCGTGCGCGACGACCAGGTGGCTGGCGGCCCGTCGTGGCTGGACAGCGAACGGTGGGATATCGCGGCGAAGTCGGAGAGCGATCCGGGAATGAAGGATTTTCAGCCCATGGTGCGGGCCTTGCTCGAAGACCGGTTCAAACTGGCGGTACGCGAGACCAGCAGGCAGGGCCCGATCTATGAGCTGGTGAGGGCGAAGAAGGGCCCGCGGCTGGAGACGCCGAAGGAGCGCGATTGCACGAAGGACTCAGATCCGCCGTGCGGCGGTTTTCAGTTCCTCGAACGGCGGCATCTGATCGGGAAAAGCGTGACGATGCCGGTTGCCGCAGTGGCGCTCGCGAGAATTCTGCAGCAGCCGGTAGTTGACCGCACAGGCATCCACGGAGCTTGGAATATGGACGTCGAGTGGGACCCGGCGCAATCCGATGGTCCTTCAATATTCACTGCGCTCGAGGAGCAGGCGGGCCTGCGTCTTGAGCCGGGCAGAGGGCCGGTTGAGGTGATTGTCGTAGACCGCGCTGAAAAACCGACCGCAAACTGAGGTTCTAAGAACTGCGCTGAACCGAGACACCCAATAGCTGCCGGATCTCTTTCTCGTACTCGGTCTTTTCGATCAAACCCGCGTGAACGTACGCGACCTTGCCCTGCCGGTCGAGCACCAAAGTGGTCGGCAGCGCGTCGATGCCGCCATAAAGCATGCTGACCTTGCTGTCCCCCAGCAGGATCGGATAATTAATCTTCTCCGACGCCGCGAACGGATTGATCACCTTCCAGCCGTCCTCGTCCATCGAGACTCCCAGCACGGTAAACCCCCGCGACGCATACGTCTTCTGAAAATCCTCGAACCAAGGGATCTCAGCCTTGCACGGCCCGCACCAGGTCGCCCAGAAGTTCAGCACCACAACCTTGCCTTGGTAATCGGACAAGCTCACGCGGCGGGCGCTCGCGTCGCGCAGCGTGAAATCGGGCGCGCGCTTTGACAGGTCGATGGCATGTGAGTCGAGGATCGCCTTGGCCGTGAGATGCAGCGCGATGGGCCAGAGCAGATACACGGCCAGCCCGACGCTCGCAAGCGCGGCTCCCTGCAGGATACGTCGGCGCAGCGGCGACAGCATCTACTTGCCCGACTTTCCGTCCACCTTAACCTTATGCAGCGACATGTCGCCCTGGTAAACCGTGGCCGTGATCTTATCGCCCGGCTTGACGGTCTTCAGAACCTTGGGATCGTCGACCTTGTATTTCATGGTCATCGCGTCCATCCAACCGTCCACCTTCTCGCCATTCACGGTGATGCCGTCAGCTGCGACCGCTTCCACTTTGCCATGGAACATCAGGGGCTTTTTCGACGTGGCCGTCTGGCTGAAGCCGGCGGCGGCGATCAGCAGGGCCAGAATCGGAATCGCAACGATCTTCTGCAAGTGCTTCATCGCTACCAGTATAAAGAAGCGGCGGGACGCCACAAGCGCCTGCGGCATTTTGTCGCGCCCGCCTCCGGCGCGCCGCGCAGGAATTAGCATGAATATTGATGAACCCCGGCCAGCCGGCTCCGGAAGCGGCTCCGCAGATCGCTCTGCCATGGATTGTGCGCCTGCGCTACGGCATGGCCCTCGGCCAGATCGCGACGGCGGTATTTGCCCGCTATGCGTTGAACGTCGATGTGCCGCTGGCCCCCATCGCGATTGCGCCCGCGCTGGTTGGCGCCAGCAACCTGCTGCTGGCGGCGCGCGTCGCCCATCCGGACGTCTCGCGCAAAATCCCCACTTCGACACTCGTCGCATGGGCATTCGTGCTGGATACGGTCTGCCTGACCTTCCTGCTGATGCTGAGCGGCGGCCCCACCAATCCGTTCAGTCTGCTGTATCTGGTCCACATCACGCTCTCGGCGATCATCCTGACGAAGCGATGGACGTGGGCGCTGGGCGTGCTTTCGACGCTCTCCTTCGGACTCCTGTTTCTGGACTATCGCCCGATTCCGGCGCTAGAGATGCACCATCCCTCGGACCGATTCGACCTGCACCTCACCGGCATGTGGGTTGGGTTCGGCGTAGCGGCGTTCCTCGTCGCGTTGTTCTCCGGCAAGATTTCAGAGTTACTGCGGCAGCATGAAAATTCGCTGCTGCGCATGCAGATCGAACTGGCGAAGCGCGACCGGCTGGCCTCGCTCGGCACGCTGGCGGCCGGCGCGGCCCATGAATTGAACACGCCACTCGCCACCATCGCCGTGGTCGCGCGGGAACTCGAACTCTATGCGACCAATACCGCGCCCAACGAGGCGATCGCCGAAGACAGCCGTCTGATTCGCACAGAAGTGGACCGTTGCCGCGAGATTCTCTTCCGCATGAGCGTGCGTGGCGCGCAGCCGGCCGCGCAGGAATCGGAATGCGTGGAAGCCGGCCAACTTCTCGAAGACGTGTGCCGCGAAATTCAGCAGCCGAATCGCCTGCGCGTGGAAGTCGCGGAAGCCGCTCCGCTGACGCTGCCGCGGCGCGCGGTGGCGCAGGCTCTGATCGCCCTCACCCGCAACGCACTCGAAGCCAGTGCGCCGGATGGGGTGGTCGATTTAATCGCACACCCGAACGCGGAGCGTTTTCAGTTCATAGTAGCGGACCATGGCAAGGGTATGTCGCCGAGCACGCTGCGCCGCATCGGCGAGCCGTTCTTCACCACCAAAGAGCCGGGCAAAGGCATGGGCCTCGGGACATTCCTCGTGCGCACGCTCGCGGAACAACTCGGCGGACGCCTCACCTTCGAATCGACGCCGAAAACCGGAACGCTGGCGACATTCGAGCTGCCAACAATGCGGGCACTGCCGGCGCGCGAGGCCGTACATGCTGAATAGCAGCGTCGTGCTCGTGGTGGACGACGACGATATTTTCCGCAACCGCCTGTGCCGCGCCTTCGCCGCGCGCGGATGGGAAACAATCGGGGCGGCCGATGGCGCGAGCGCGCTGCAGATGTCCTCGCAATCGAGTCCCGATCTGGCCGTGGTGGATCTGCGTTTGCCCGGGATGAGCGGGATCGATATCGTGCAGGGACTGCGCAGCTTGGATGAGACCACGTGCATCATCATGCTTACCGGATACGGCAGCATCGCGACCGCGCTCACTGCGACGAAACTCGGCGCCAACCATTACCTGAGCAAACCGGCGGACGCGGATCAGATTCTGAACGCATACCAGCGGATCAGCGAAGGTTCGACGCATCCCGCCGGCGAACCGCACCCGGTGCCGAGCTTGGCGCGCGTTGAATGGGAGCATATCCAGCGCGTTCTGACGGATTGCGGCGGGAACGTCTCGCAGGCGGCGAAACTGCTGGGATTGCACCGAAGATCGCTGCAGCGAAAACTGGCGAAGTATCCACCGCAGATTTGAAGTGGCACTGGCTTCAGCACATCCGGGCCGGCGGCCCGTCACCAGAGTCGGAAACTGCGTTCCCGTGTAGGGCAGGATGGTATCCTGCGGCGGATTGGCAATCTAATGCCATGTAGGTTTTTGTGGGGCCAGGCCTTCGGGCCTGGGGCCGGGCTTCTGCCCGGCCCGAGACTGATCGAAACCACTATCTAACCCTTGGATTTGCGTGACTCAAGGCCGCCCGGAAGGGCGGCTGGCAGCGCCGAAGCGCCGGCCCCACAATAAGGCTGGGGGACAGGCACAACCCGTGGTTTTCTGAAGAGCCTGTGAATTTGCCTTACCGGCCTTCAGGCCGAAAACCGCGTCCACCGCGTCCCGTACCGGCCTTCGCGCCTTTCGAAACCAAAAAATCGACCACGCTTTGATATCGGGCAACCTTCGCGGCGTCGAGCGCCGTGCGGCCATCCGTATCGGCGAGATTGACATCGGCTCCGTTCTCAACCGCGAGCTTCACCGTCTCCAGCATCAGCGGCTCGCGTTCCTTGCGCGGAATCTCGACCCACGGACTGACGCGGAGGATTCCAGTCGCGGCCATCACGGCATTCACGGTTTCCTTCCGCTCCACCGAACCGAAGCCCTGCTCAGCCACGTAGTCGGCATGATGCACGAACTTCGGATCCGCGCCATGCTGCACCAGAAGCCGCATGACATCGGCTTCGCTGAAACGCGCGGCCAGCCAGTACGGCGTCGCGCCCACGAGCGAAGGATCGAAATACCAGTCGTCCGACGAGCGGCGGGTCGGAGTCCAGGTTTTCAGCGGCAGGTTCGGGTCGGCGCCATGATCGAGCAGCGCCGTCACCATCTCGGTATCCCTCCGCATGATTGCCTCATGCAGCGCAGTGAAACCAGGGCCGGCGGCATTGGGATTGGCGTCCTTCTGTAGCAGGAACTCGACCAGGTCGCGGAATCCGGAATGCGCCGCAAGAGTGGTGGCGCTGATGCCCCAGGCATCGGTATCGTTCACGTTAGCGCCGGCGGCGACCAGGAGCTTCGCCGAATCCGGATCGCCCACACGCGCCGCGAACATCAGCGCGGTTTCGCCGCCATGAGGAATGGATTTGTTGTAGCCGAGATAACCGTGCGGCGGCACGGCCATCACCTCGCTCCAAACGTCGGATTTCAGCCGGATATCCGCATGGTGCGCGAGCAGCACCTTGACCACGTCCGGATGCTTCTGCGCCACGGCCCACATGAGCGCGGTCTGTCCGCGCGTGCCGTGCGCATTCGGATTCGCGCCTTTGGCGAGCAACTGCTCAACGACATCGGGATAGCCCGACCGCGCTCCCACCATCAACGGCGTCTCGCCGGAAAGCAGCGCCGCGTTGGGATTCGCGCCCGCCTGAAGCAGTCTGCGAACCATCGCCGAGCTGCCGTTCTCGGCAGCCGGCCAAAGCGGCGTCACGCCCAGATCGTTAGCCGCGTTCACCCTGGCGCCGGCGCGAAGCAGCAGATCGGCGCTCGCCAGATCGTTGCGATAGCTGGCCCAAACCAGCGCGGTGGTTCTGTCGGGCTCCGCGGCGTTAACGTCGGCCTTCTTCTGAATCAGCGCGCGCAGGGCAACGACGTCGCCATCCTTGACCGCGGCCACAACCGATGGACGGGGTCCATCGATCCCGACCACGAGCAAGGCAAGCCCAACCGGGATCAGCCTCCAACACGTCGAAATCATCAGATTTCGGACAGCGTGTCGATCGGGAGTTTGCCGGTGCTGCCACCGACCTTCTCGACCGGGTAATCCATCTTGTCCATGATCGTGAGCAGAAGATTCGCGGACGATGGTTTGTTGTCGAACTTGAGATGGCGTCCGCCTTTGATCCTGCCCGCGTGTCCGCCGACCAGCATCAGCGGCAGGTTGTCGCCGGAATGCGCGTTGCTGTTGGAAATGCCTGCGCCGTAGAGGATCGTAATGTTGTCGAGCAGCGAACCATCGCCGTCCGGCGTCTTTCGCAGCCGGTCGAGGTACTGCGAGAACAGCTTCGCGTGGTACGTGTTGATCTTCGACATGCGCGCCACCAGCTCCGGAATGTTGTTGTGGTGCGAGAGGGGATGGTGCGCGTCCGGCACGCCGATCTGCGGATACGGCCGCGGACTCTGCTCCTTCGAGATCATGAACGAAATCACGCGCGTCAGATCGGACTGGAACGCGAGAACCTGCAGGTCCATCATCAGCGCGAGGTGATCTTCGAACACGGGCGGCGCACCCAGCGGCTGTCCTAATGCCGGCAGTTCGATGCTGCTCTGCTTTTCCGCCATCTGAATGCGGCGTTCGACATCGCGCACCGCATCGGTGTATTCGTTGACTTTGGTCCGATCGCTGGGGCCGAGTTCCCTCGTCAGATCCGCAAGCTCGCCCGTGACCGAATCCAGAATGCTCGCCTCCTGGCGCAGCCTGCGTTCGCGCGCGGTGCGGTCGGTGCTGCCGCTGTCGCCGAACAGGGTTTCGAAGACGACCCGCGGATTCCATTCCATCGGCAGCGGCTGCGTGGGGTTGGCCCAGGAGAGCGTGTCGAGATAGGCGCAGCTGAGATTACCGGTGCAGGCGCCCGCATTGGCAGGCAGATCCATCGAAACTTCGAGAGAAGCAAGCTGCGTGTCTTTGGCGTAGTGGCGGCCCAGCAGCTGGTCGATCGAGACATCGGCGATGATTTCGATTTCGTTGTGCCCGCCGCGCGGAGTGCCTGTGAGAAAAGACCCGGAAGCGCCCGCGTGGATGTAATTCCAGCTCGCCTTGATGCCCGAAAGGACGAGCATCTTGTCCTTGTACGCGGCCAGCGGCTCCATGATTGGTGCGAGTTCGAAAGCGGCGCCTTCGCCCTTGGGCGTCCAGTATTCCATGGCCATGCCGTTCGGCGTATAGAAGGCCTGGAAGCGATGCGGACGCGTCGTGGCCGCGCGCAGCGGCGGGAGCATGGCGTCGAGAAACGGCAGAGCCATCGTCGTGCCGATCCCTTTAAGGAGCGTGCGGCGCGGCAACGATCTGTGGAGGAAGGCCATGGTTTGTCGACTCCTTTACGCCCTACATCTTATCGCAGGCGGAGCGGATTTGGATATTGAGCGAGGGCGGCACAGGCGTCATTTGTTGACAGTTCCACGCGCCAATAGTTTCGTGAGAAACTGGCGGTGATCGTCCGCACCACCGCCCAAAAACGGGAAAACATGTCTTCTATGGACATTCGATGCCTTGGAATTCTGCCTTGGCTGGCAGCTGGTCTGTCGGTTTTTGCCTCTGATGCGTGGTCAGTGTGCCAGGTTCCCCAGCCACGAGTCGCCTGCGCAGAGTACGCCAACAGCCAGGCCGTGGTTATTGCAAAGTTGGTGAGCATCCGAGAAGTAGTGCACGATGACGACATCGACGGGCGCGTTTATACCCTTGCGGTAAGCAGGCGTCTTAAAGGTCAGACTGAGCCCAACTTTCAAGTGTGGGAAGAAAACAGTAGCGGAAGAGCCACTTTCGAATGGAGAACCGGAATCGATTATCTCCTTTTTGCTGCTTACTCAAATGGAGACCATGCTTGGGTCATCGACGGCTGCGGCAACTCGGGACCGTTAAGCCTGTCAGCGCCGGCGCTGGCGGCTATCGAATCGATGAAGGCGTCTGCGGCAGAAGGCGTCGTGGAGGGTATGGCAAGCACGGATTCCTGGAGGACCGGGGTTCGCGATGTGACAATCAGGGCTATCGGAAACGGGGCGACTTTCACAACCCGAACCGATCAGGACGGGCGTTTCAGAATCGAGCTTCCGGTTGGCCGCTATAAAATGGATGCGATCCGAAGCGGGTGGTCGTTCGCTCCAATAGCTTTCAGCTACGAGAATCCGTCCGATCTCACCGTGACGCGGGGAGGGTGCGCTCAAGTTCAGTTCGGCGGCACACCTGCCAAGTGAGTAACGACCACAATGATGCGCATGTTGACTGGTCGGGTGTTTTGGCCCGAGTTGATTGGCGTCGAGAACTTCGCGAACCTTCGAGCACGGCGCCCGCGGCGAAAGCGGCTTCTGACATAACGGCCCGTGAGATGACCTACCGGCTGGCGCATGAGGCGCCCCGCCAGCGGCTGAAAATTTCCTGATAGCGTTCATTTGGTCCAACAAACGCCGATACCGAACGCGTCTACAATTAGAAAAGACATGCCGACATTGGACCGTATCACGCGAAATCCGCAAGTCATGGGTGGTAAACCGTGCCTCCGGGGGATGCGAGTCAGCGTCGGCACGGTGGTGGGACTCGTCGCGGCGGGTCATTCCGAGGCCGAGATCCTCGAGGCTTATCCGTACCTGAAAGCGGAGGACCTGCGGCAGGCGCTTGCCTACGCCGCGTGGCGAGCTGAAGAAATAGAAGTCGCTCTGCCCGCAGCATGAAGCTGCTTGTCGATATGAATCTGAGCCCGCTATGGGTTCCGCTCCTCATCCGCAACGGAATCGACGCCATACACTGGTCTCAGGTCGGTCTGGCCTCGGCTCCTGATACAGAAATCATGGCGTGGGCGGAAACGAACGCTATGATTGTCTTCACTCACGATCTGGATTTCAGATCGCTCCTGGCTGCTCGAAAAAGCAGTGGCCCAAGTGTTATTCAGGTTCGAGCACAGAACATCCTTCCAGACGACATTGGCGAAATCGTGATCCGGGCCGTCAATGGCCCTCGTCCACCGTTTCAACTGATTTAATCGGCGTCGAGCACTTCGCGCACCTTCGAAGCCAGCGCGCGCGGCGAAAACGGTTTCTGCAGAAACGCGACATCCGCCGAAAGCACGCCCTCACGCCGCAATGTGCGGTCGGTATGGCCGGAGATCAGAAGGATCCCGATCTTCCGGTCCAGCCCACGCAGCTGCGCGGTCAGCCTGGCGCCGTTCATCGGCGGCATAATCGCGTCCGTGACCACCAGATCGACGGCGGCATTGGCCTGGCACATATGCAGCGCTTCGGTTCCATTGGCCGCCGTCAGGACGTGATAGCCGCGACCGCGCAGTACCCGGGAAACAAGCGATCGCACGCCTTCTTCGTCTTCGAAAATCAGGATTGTCTCCGAACCCGTGGGTCCGGTCGCCGAACCCGCCAGCGGCCCGTTGGCGCCTGTCGCGTCGTCATTCGCGCCTATGCGCGGCAGGTAAATGCGGAGGGTGGCGCCGCGTCCCAATTCGCTCTCAACGCGGATCGCGCCGCCGCTCTGGCCGACAATGCCGAACACCGTTGACAGACCCAGACCGGTGCCCGCCTGGCCTTTCGTGGTGAAGAACGGCTCGAAGATGCGGGCCTGCGTCTCGCGGTCCATGCCGGCGCCGGTGTCGGTCACGGTCAAAAGGACTGCCGGCCCCTCCAAGCCTTCCGCCTCTTCCACGTTTGCCGTGGCAATGCGCAGTTTGCCGCCGTCGGGCATGGCGTCTTTCGCGTTCACCGCGAGGTTCATGATTACCTGTTCCATTTGCCCGGGATCGACTCTGATCATGCCGAGCGCCGGATCCAGCGCGGTCTCGAGCACAACATCCTCCGGGATCAGCCGGCGCAGCATGCCATCCATCGAAGCGACGACGTCGTTCAGACTCAGCAGCCGCGGCTGGAGAATCTGCTTGCGGCTGAAGGCCAGAAGCTGGCGGGTCAGGCCGGCCGCGCGTTCGCCCGCTTTGGCGACTTCGCGGATGTTTGAATAAACGGGGTCCGTCTCGTCGAGTTGGCCGAGCGCGAGGGAACTGTAGCCGGAGATAACGGTCAGGAGGTTGTTGAAATCGTGCGCCACGCCGGCCGCCAGTTTCCCCACCGCTTCCATCTTTTGGGATAAGAAAAATTGCTCGCGCAGGGCCTTGTAATCGGTCGTGTCGCGGATTACGGCGGCCGCGCCCGTGAGCAAGCCGTCGGCTTGGCGGACAGGGGCTATGGTCACGGCGATATCGACCGTGCTTCCGTTCTTCCTCATTCCCAGGGTCTCGTGCCGGGCCACCGCGGCTCCGGTCCGCAGAGACAGCAGCGCGGTTTGAATATCCTCGACCCACTGCGGCGCAAAAAGATCGGCAAACGGCCTGCCCGAAATCTCACCGGCTTCGTAGCCGTAAATGCGCGCCGCGGCGCGGTTCCAGGTGAGGATAGCGCCGTCGAGGGAGACGCCCACGATGGCATCGTCGGAAGATTCGACCAGAGATGCCAGCAGGTCGCGCGCGCTTTCGGTTTCGACGCGGTCGGCGCGGGCCTGGCGTTCCGCCAGAGCGCGCTCGACGGCATGCGCGAGGCGCGCCAGGCGGTCCTTCAGGATGTAGTCGGTCGCCCCGCGTTTGATGCTCTCGACGCCGGCGGAATCGAGCATGCTCCCGCTCACAAGGATCACCGGAATGTCCTTGCCTTCGCGCCTCAGCATATCGAGAGCGTCGATCCCGGACCAGTTGGGCAAGCCGTGGTCGGCGAGAATCACGTCGTAGTTTCGCGAACCCAGGAACGCCTTCAATTCGTCCACGGCGACCACGGTGTCGGCGTGAACGTCGAATCCGCCTTGTTCGAGATGATGGTTGTAGAGACGGACATCCCGGGGATCGTCCTCGATGTACAGGGCGCGCAGCGGTCTTTTCATCGATCTGTCGACCCCGGACTGATAACTTTCGATCATGTCGCGTTCCTCGCGGGATGGTGTCAGCGCCATTACTGGAATAGCTTGTGTCTCGACGCGGATTTATTCTCACGAAAAATCTGAAAATCCGTGGATTTTTTCCGCACGTTGGCCTGTAACCCGACTTGGGTCAGGCGGATTGTCCGGCCGCGAAGGTCCGCCGTCCCAACGGCTCGGTCTTTGTCGCGGCCAGGGTGAAATAAAATGTCGCGCCTTGGTTCAGTTCCGCCTCGGCCCAGATGCGCCCGCCGTGTTTGTGGACAATCCGCTGCACGGTGGCGAGACCGACGCCTGTGCCTTCGAAATCCTCCCGCCGGTGCAGGCGCTGGAAAGCGCCGAACAGCTTGTCGGCGTGTTTCATATTAAAACCCACGCCGTTGTCGCGGACGAAGATCGCGGTCTCGCCGTTCACGACGGATTGGCCGATTTCAATGCGGGCGGATGAGCGCGGCCGGGTGTACTTCACCGCATTCGAGAGCAGGTTGAGCATCACCTGCTTCATCAGGCCCGCATCGCATTCAACATATGGAAGATCGCCAAGTTCCCACTGAATCCGGCGATCGCCGATCTCATGCCTGAGATCGCGCATCGCCTCGCGCACCAGAGTCTGTAGAGAGGCGACTTCGAAGGTCAGCGGCTGACGTCCGATTTTGGCCAAGGACAGCAAATCCTCGACCATCAGCGCCATGTCGCGGCTGCTGCCGACGATCTCATCCAGCGATTCGCGGGCGGCGGGACTCAGTTGCGAGCCGAGTTCTTCGGCGAGTATGGCCGCAAAGGCCTGCATGTGGCGCAAAGGCGCGCGAAGATCATGCGCAACGGAGTAGACGAACGCTTCCATCTCGCGATTGCTCTCCGCCAATTCCGCGTTGCGCTCCTCCAGTCCCTGGTTCAGGCTGCGGATCTGCTCCTCCGCTTGCTTGTACCGGGTGACGTCGCGGATCGTGACTGAAACCAGCGTTCCCTCGCCGGTTTCGATCGGAACGAGGTTGATCTCGACGGGAAATTCCGTGCCGTCCTTACGCAGCGCATAGAGTTCCAGCCCGGCGCCGGTCCGATGGCCGGCGTAGCTCGCGCGGAAACTTTCAGGTACGAGCATTTCAACGTCCCTGTTCAGCAGTTCCTCGCGGTCATAGCCGAACAGCTTTTCCGTCCGGGCATTCACCAGGACGATGCGGCCTTCGCGATCGGTCACTACGACGGCGTCCGGCGCCCCTTCGAGCAGCCCCCGAAACGAGATTGTGCCGTCGGCCATCGCGCTCCCTATGGAATAGTGTGTGGACGACTGGAGAATATTCTCAAAAAAATTGTTGGATGTAGGGCAGCTCGGCAAGCTGCGGCCGATTGGCTATCGGCCTCTGCGACGTCGCTCGACCGTCCAGGCGGATTACCAACCCTACTATGATTACGCTTGCTTGCGCGCGCGGCTCGGCAAAGACATGTTACCGGGCTGTCAGGCCGTTACGCCGGCCTTCAGCTTTTCGCGCTGTTCGCGCAGTACCGCTTTGCGGCTCAGCTTAATCTTGTTGCCTTCGATACCGATGACCTTCACCAGGATCTGATCGCCTTCGTTCAGCTCGTCGCGGACTTCCTTGACGCGGCTTTCGGCGATCTCGCTGATGTGCAGCAGACCGTCGGTGCCGGGGAAAATCTCGACAAACGCGCCGAAATCGACGATCCGCACCACTTTGCCGAGATAGGTCTTGCCCACTTCGGCGGTCGCGGTGAGATCGGCGATGATCTGTAGCGCCTTCTTCGCGGCATCGGAATCGTTCGACGCCACATGCACGGTGCCGTCGTCCTCGACATCGATTTTGACGCCGGTCTGTTCGATGATGCCGCGGATGACCTTGCCGCCCGGTCCGATGACGTCGCGGATCTTGTCCTGCGGGATCTTGACCGTGTAGATGCGCGGCGCGTACGGGGACATATCGACGCGGGTTCCGGCAAGCACCTCGTCCATTTTGCCGAGGATGAACAAGCGTCCGCGGCGCGCCTGTTCGAGCGCTTC